>CAXIBK010000103.1:0-7322 GCA_964022225.1 uncultured Paraperlucidibaca sp. | reverse complement strand
CGGGCCTATGCGCGGGTGATTCAGCCGCAGGGGCCGGTGGCGATTGGCTACGATATTCGTGACACCAGTGAGGATTTTGCGCGGGCGTTGGCGGCGGGGCTGAATGCCGAGGGCGTGGCGACGCGTGATATTGGCTTGGCCGGCACCGAGATGGTGTATCACGCGGCGGGCTCACCGGGCTTAAATGGCGAGGTGATGGGCGGCGGCGTGATGATTACGGCGAGCCATAATCCAGTCGGCGATAATGGCATCAAGATGGTGCGTTATGAGTCGCGACCGATTAGCGGCGATGATGGTTTGGCGGAAATGGAAGTGCTGACGCGCCAGCTGCTGAGCGAACAGGCGACCCAGGACTTAGCACAGCCATATAACTTCGGCCCGCTCACAAACGGCGACCAATACCAAACCAACCCAGCACTGCACGCGAAGATGCCCATCGCCGACACTTATCGCGAAAAAGTTCGCTCGTTTGTCGATTTCCCTGCGCTAAAAGCCGCATTAGAGAAACGCGACACACCACTAAAAGTCGTCGTGAACGCTGGCAACGGCTGCGCTGGCCCATTTTTCGACAGCATCGCTGAAGGCCTGAAGTTAGACATCACCCGCGTCTTTCACACACCAGATGGTCAATTCCCCAACGGCGTGCCGAATCCCATGCTAGCGAAGTGCCAAGAAGACACGGCGAAGGTCGTACGCGAGCAAAAAGCCGACTTAGGCATTGCCTGGGATGGCGATTTTGACCGCTGCTTTTTCTTTGATGAAACCGGCGCGTTTATCGAGGGTTATTATTTGGTGGCCTTGCTGGGTACGCAGTTGCTCAAGCACGAACCCAATGGCGCGGTGTGCTATGACACACGTTTAACCTGGAACACCATCGCGCAAGTGGAGGCGATGGGTGGTCGCGCGGTGGTCAGCAAATGCGGGCATAGCTTCATTAAAGGTGCCTTGCGCCGCGAAGGAGCGGTGTATGGCGGTGAGATGTCGGCGCACCATTATTTCCGCGATTTCTACTGCTGCGATTCCGGCATGATTCCGTGGTTATTGCTGCTTGAGCGCCTCATTACCGATGGCAAACCGCTGTCGAGTTTGGTCGCCGAGGCGCAGGCGGCTTACCCCTGCAGTGGCGAGATCAACTTCAAGGTCAGTGATGCTGCCGCCGCATTGCAGCGCGTGAATGATGCCGTGCAAGCCGAGATTGCCGTGGGCCGTGAAACTTTGGTCAGAGAGTCCATGCTCGATGGCGTATCCCGCGAATTTCCGCAATGGCGCTTTAATTTGCGCATGAGCAATACCGAGCCAGTGGTGCGCTTGAATGTGGAGTCGCGTGGCGATACCGCTTTGATGCAGGTGAAAACCGACTGGTTGCGAGCCATTATTAATGGATGACGAAGAGACCGAGCGCCGCTGGTACGTTTTGCAGTGCAAGCCGCGCGAGTGTGGGCGGGCGGTGGAGCAGCTGGCCAATCAGGGCTATCAAGGATTTATGCCCACATTGCGGCGTGAGGCATTAAGGCGCGGCAAGCGCACCGTCGTCGTTGAGCCCTTATTTCCGCACTATATTTTCGTTCAGCTCTGCGCCAAGCACGATAATTGGGCGCCCATTCGCTCGACTCGCGGTGTGGCCAAAGTGCTGCGTTTTGGCGATCTGCCGGTGGCGGTGCCCGATGATATTATTGATGCGCTGCAAGCGCGCGAGGCTGGTTTAGACGCGGGTATGCAGACGCCTACAGAACTCTATGCCGTGGGCCAAGAAGTGCAGATTAGCGATGGTCCGCTGGCTGGTTTGCAGGCGATTGTGGCGGCTCGCGATGGCACCGAGCGAGTGGTGTTATTGCTCAAGTTGCTGCATCAAGAGCAGCGCCTGAGTTTGCCTATTCGGTCGCTAAAAATTACGGATTGAATGCCACGGCGGGCGGTTTGCCGTTAAAGTAGGGCCTGTTTTGTCCTAGCAATAAGAATTACATCATCATGCCGCACTATATTTTATCGATCGATCAAGGCACCACCAGCACCCGTGCCATCGTTTTTGATGGCACTGGTAACCGTGTCGCCAGCGCTCAAGCTGAGCTTAAGCAGCATTTTCCCGCCGATGGCTGGGTTGAGCATGACGCCATGGATATTTGGTGGGCGACCGAGTCTGTTTGCCGCGATGCTCTGCGCAAGGGCGGCCTGCATGCGCGTGATATTGCCGCCATTGGCATCACCAACCAGCGCGAAACCACGGTGCTGTGGGATCGCGCTAACGGCATGCCGGTACATCGCGCCATTGTTTGGCAAGATCGCCGCACCGGTGAGCGTTGCGCGGAGCTGAAAGAGCAGGGCTATGAGCCGCTGGTTCAAGCCCGCACTGGCTTGCTGCTCGATCCGTATTTTTCGGCGACGAAATTGGCATGGTTGCTCGATCATGTGCCCAATGCCCGAGCCCGCGCTGAGCGTGGCGAGCTGGCTTTTGGCACCATCGATAGCTGGCTGTTATGGAAGCTCACGCACGGCCAAGTGCACGCGACCGATGCTACCAATGCCTCGCGCACCATGCTGTTTAATATCCACACGCAATGTTGGGATGAAGAGCTGCTACGCCTGTTTAATATTCCCGCCGAGCTACTGCCGGTGGTGAAAGATTCCAGTGCTGATTTTGGTCAATGCGCACCTAACTTTTTGGGCGCAGCTATCCCTATTTGTGGTGTTGCTGGCGACCAGCAAGCGGCGCTCATAGGCCAAGCGTGTTTTGCGCCGGGCATGGTGAAAAGCACCTACGGCACGGGCTGCTTCATGATTACTAACACCGGCAGCACCATTGTGCAGTCGGAAAATCGCTTGCTCACTACCGTGGCCTATCGTCTCAATGGCCAGACCACGTATGCCGTGGAAGGTTCGATTTTCGTTGCTGGCGCGACCATTCAATGGCTGCGCGACGGCCTCAAGCTTATTGGCTGTGCCTCAGAAACTCAGGCGATTGCCGAGGCTACTGGCGATGCACGCGGTGTTTATATGGTGCCGGCGTTTACCGGCTTGGGTGCGCCGTATTGGGATCCACGAGCACGTGGCGCTATTTTTGGTCTGACTCGTGACACTGGTATTGGTGAGATTGTTACTGCCGGTTTGCAGTCGGTGTGTTTCCAGACTCGTGACTTGATGGAAGCGATGACCCGCGATGGCGCATCGCCGGTGACGACATTGCGCATTGATGGCGGCATGGTAGTGAATAATTGGGTGGCGCAGTCGCTGGCCGACATTATCGGTGTGCCGGTAGATCGTCCCGTGGTCACCGAGACTACGGCCTTGGGCGCGGCATTTTTGGCGGGCCTGCAGGTTGGCGTGTTTAAGTCTTTAGATGATATTTCGATGCTGTGGAGTTGCGATCGTCGCTTCCAGCCAGGCATGAGTGAAGATAAGCGTAGCTCGCTGTACACCGGCTGGCTCGATGCTGTGCGCCGCGTGGCCTCGGAGCCAAACACATGACAATTTTAGTCACCGGCGGTGCTGGCTATATTGGCTCACACACACTCATTGAGCTGATGGCCGCAGGCCATGAAGTGTTGGTGCTGGATAACTTCAGCAATGCTAGCGCCGAGTCATTGCGCCGAGTCGAGCAAATCACTAATAAAACCATCGCCTGCATTGAGGGCGATATTCGCGATGCCGCTTGCTTAAAAGCGCTGTTTGCTGCGCATAAAATTTCTGCGGTGATTCATTTTGCTGGTCTGAAAGCAGTGGGTGAAAGCGTTGAACAACCACTGAAGTATTACGATAACAACGTTCATGGCTCACAGGTGCTTGTCGAGGCCATGCGTGATGCCGGTGTGTTCACGCTGGTGTTTAGCTCCTCGGCCACGGTCTATGGCGAGCCTGCCGAAATGCCGATTAGCGAGCAATGCCCGGTGGGTCGGCCGACCAATCCTTATGGCCGCTCCAAGCTCATGGTCGAAGATATTTTGCGCGACTTGAGCTTGTCGGATGCGCGTTGGCGCGTGGCCCTGCTGCGCTATTTCAATCCCGTTGGCGCGCACGAAAGTGGCTTGATTGGCGAGGATCCGAATGGCATCCCGAACAATCTCGTGCCTTATATTAGCCAAGTCGCGGTGGGTAAATTAGCCCAGCTCTCGGTCTTTGGTGATGACTACAACACGCCCGATGGCACCGGCGTGCGCGACTATATTCATGTGGTGGATTTGGCGCAGGGGCACGTTGCTGCGCTGGCGTATTTAGCGCGTGAGGCTGGTGTGCACACGTGGAATCTCGGCACGGGCCAGGGTTATTCGGTGCTGGAGATGATTCGTGCCTTTGAGCAGGCCAGCGGGGCACGAGTGCCATATGCGATAGTGCCGCGCCGTGCTGGTGATATTGCGACCTGCTATGCCTATCCGAAAAAAGCCTTGACCGATTTGGGCTGGCAGGCCACGCGCGGGCTGGATGAGATGATGCGTGATACGTGGCGCTGGCAGTCGCAAAATCCGAATGGCTTTAAAGGCGCATGAGCTTGGTAGCAGACGCCGAGAGCGTTCCTACACCGGCGGGCAGCTTCGTTGCCATTGGCCTAGAAAACCCGAAAACACCCGATAACGTGGGCTCTGTTTTGCGTGCGGTCGGCTGTTTCAATGCCGATGCCGTGTATTACAGCGGCCAGCGCTATGATATTGCCGCGAAGCATCACACCGATACCAAAAACGTTCAGCAGCGCGTGAATTTGGCGCGCAGCGAGTCATGGCATGAGTTAAAAGTGCAGCTGCCAGAAGGCACACAGTTGGTTTGTGTTGAGTTGGCCCTGGGAGCTACGAGCTTGCCAGAATTTGAGCATCCCGAACGTGCGCTTTATGTGTTTGGCCCAGAGGATGGCAGCTTGCCGAAGTCGGTGGTGAGTGCGGCCGATGCGGTGGTGTATATCCCGACCATTGGCTGCTTAAATTTGGCGGCAACGGTGAATGTGCTGCTTTATGACCGCTTAACGAAACGCGGATTGAGCGAGGGCATGAAAACCGGCGATGAGCTGATTTTGGCGAGCCGCGATAATCGCAACCGGCTGAAAGTTTAGCGCGCTTAAGCCGGCTCAGCGGCATCAAAACTAGCTACAAATTACCCGCTATTTAGCGCGCGCCAACCAATAAAAACTCCAGCAAGGCCTTCTGTGCGTGCAGACGATTTTCCGCTTCATCCCAGACCACGCTGCGGCTGTCATCGAGCATATCTTCCGAGATTTCTTCGCCACGGTGCGCGGGCAGGCAATGCATAAACAAGGCGTCATCGGCGGCATGATCCATCAGGCGTGGATTGACCTGATACATCGAGAAACGACGCTTACGCACACTTTGCTCAGACTCTTGGCCCATGCTCGTCCACACGTCGGTGGCCACTAAATGCGCACCTTCAGCGGCTTCTTCCGCGGTTTTCACCAAGGTTGCGCAATGGGCGTATTGCTCGAGCATGTCGGGGTCTGGCTCAAAGCCGTAGGGGCAAGCAATGCGCAGATGAAAGCCGAATTGGTGAGCGGCATGGACATAGCTATTGCACATATTATTGCCATCGCCAACCCAGGCGAACTCGCGGCCAGCTAGCGTGCCACGATGCTCAATAAAGGTTTGTAGGTCGGCGAGTAGCTGGCAGGGGTGATGATCATCGGTGAGGGCGTTGATCACGGGCACCTGCGAGTAGGCGGCAAAGCGCTCGATGGTGGCGTGATCAAAGGTGCGGATCATCACCGCGTCGACCATGCGTGAAATCACGCGTGCCGAATCTTCAATCGGCTCGCCACGACCAAGTTGCGTATCACGCGGCGATAGAAAAATTGCCGAGCCACCAAACTGTGCCATGCCCGCTTCAAACGAGACGCGTGTGCGAGTCGATGACTTTTCGAAAATCATCCCCAACACGCGATTTTTCAGCGGCTCATAGATTTCGCCAGAGCGCAAAATGCGTTTCAGCTCGATGGCACGATCTAAAACGCCTTGCAGCTCAGCTGGCGTGAAATCGAGTAGCGTGAGGAAATGCCGCGTGCTCATGCCTTGGCCTCGCTTGACGCCGCCGGTGCTAAAAATTCGCGCACCATGGCGCTGATGCGAGCCACCAATTCGTCAGCTTCAGCGGCAGTAATCACCAGCGGCGGCAGTAAACGAATGCGATTTTCCGCGCTGACGATGAGCAGCACGCCGGCATCGCGGGCAATGGCCACTAACTCGGTGCAGGGCTTGGGCAGCACGACGCCGAGCATCAGGCCGGCGCCTTCTACCGTGACGCCGAGATCGGCAAGTTCACGAGTGAAGCCGTCGCGAATGCGCTGACCCATAATGGCGGCATTTTCCACGGCGCCAGCGAGCAGGCCATCCATGGTGGCGAGTGCTGCTGCGCAGCCTAGCGGTGTGCCGCCATAGGTGGTGCCGTGTTTGCCTGGACCAAAGAGTTCAGTGGCCTTGCCCGCAGCCAGTGTGGCGCCTATTGGGAAGCCGTTGCCCAAGCCTTTGGCAGTGCTTAATACATCCGGCAAAATGCCTGCGTGTTGATAGGCAAAGTAGCGCCCAGTCCGGCCGTTGCCGGTTTGAATTTCGTCGAGCATGAGTAGCCAGTCGTGTTGGTCGCAGAGCTCACGCAGCGCCTTCAAATAGCCGAAGCCTTGTTTCGCCATGCGCACGCCGCTTTCGCCTTGAACGGGCTCGACCAAGATCGCCACGATATTGGGGTTGCGCGCAGCCACGGCTTCGATTGCAGCAATATCATCGAATGGCACACGCTCAAAACCTTGCACCAACGGGCCAAAGCCCTCTTGCACTTTCGGGTTGCCGGTGGCGGTGAGCGTTGCCATGGTGCGGCCATGAAAACTATTTTCCATGACAATAATCGTGGGCAGCGCAATGCCTTTTTTATGGCCATAAAGCCGCGCCAACTTGATCGCTGCCTCATTGGCCTCGGCACCGGAGTTGCCGAAAAAGGCGCTGTGCATGCCCGAGACGGCACAGAGCTTATCGGCGAGTTGCTGCTGCAACGGCACCTGAAACAGGTTTGAAGTGTGCACCAGAGTGCTGGCTTGCTCGGCAATGGCCTTGGCAACACCAGGGTGGGCATGCCCCAGTCCGCAGACGGCAATGCCAGCGGTGGTGTCGAGGTAGCGCTTGCCATCCGTGTCATACAGCCAAACGCCTTCGCCTCGCACAAACGCTACGGGCTGGCGTGCGTAGGTGGGCATTAAGGTCGGGGGCGTTGGGGCGGTCATGATGGCGAGCCTGCAGGTCATTGAAAAAGGTGATCGCGGAGTGTAGCGCTGGGGCATCGTTTCGCCAAGACACTTCAGTATCTGCTATATTGCTGGCCATATTTTCAACCGAGATGAAGCC
>CAXIBK010000102.1:0-7408 GCA_964022225.1 uncultured Paraperlucidibaca sp. | reverse complement strand
ATGCAATTGCTTTTAAGTACGGGATTAGTCTCAGCCGAGTCTGAAATGCAGGCCTTGCTAAGTATGGGTATTGAAACTCAACGTTTAGGCCCCGAGACGGTGTTAATTCGCTCATTGCCGGCCGTGTTAGCGCAGGCAGATGCCGCAGCTTTATTGCGTGATGTGTTGGCGGACTTGCTCGTGCATGGTCAAACTCGTCGCGTTGAGGAGCAGCAAAATACGCTGCTCGGCACCATGGCCTGTCACGGCGCGGTACGCGCGAATCGCCAACTAAGCATTCCAGAAATGAATGCGCTATTGCGTGATATGGAAGCCACTGAGCGTAGTGGTCAATGCAACCATGGACGCCCAACGTGGACGCGTCTGAGCCTGGCTGAGCTCGACCGCTTATTCATGCGAGGCCGCTGATGACGCTCTCGCCTGAGCCGCATGCGCTCTGCATCATGGGGCCAACAGCTGCCGGTAAAACCGCATTAGCCATGGCGCTAGTCGAAAAGGGCATTGGCGAGATTATTTCGGTCGACTCCAGCATGATTTATCGTGGTATGGACATTGGCACAGCTAAACCCACAGCCGATGAATTAGCCCGAGCACCGCATCGCCTCATCGACATCATCGAGCCAAATCAAAGCTATTCCGCCGCTGAGTTTCGCAGCGATGCCCTCAAGGCCATGGCCGAAATATCCGCTGTAGGCAAAGTGCCAATCTTAGTTGGCGGCACCATGCTTTACTTCAAAGTCTTACGCGATGGCCTTGCAAGCTTGCCTGAGGCTGACGCCGAGCTACGTGTTGAATTATTGCGCGAGGCTGATACACGTGGTTGGCCAGCGCTACATGAGCGTTTGCAGGCCGTTGATCCAGTTGCTGCAGCGCGCATTACGCCGCACGACAGTCAGCGCCTGCAGCGTGCCTTAGAGGTCTGGATGCTCACCGGTAAGACTCTGACGCAATGGCATGCTGAGCAGCCTGAGCCTGAGCCGCTGCCGTATCGCATGCATTGGTTGGCGCTATCGCCACCAGATCGCGCCTTACTGCACGAGCGCATCGCTCAACGCTTTGATCTCATGTTGAGGCAGGGTTTCATCGCAGAGGTTGAAAATTTACGTGCCAGAGGTGATCTAACTCCGGCCATGCCATCGATGCGTTCGGTCGGTTATCGCCAAGCTTGGGAGCATTTAGATGGCGAGTATGATCGCGACGAACTGCGCAATCGAGGCATCTTTGCCACTCGTCAGCTCGCCAAGCGGCAGTTGACATGGCTGCGCAGCTTCACTGCAGCGACCTGGTTAGATCCTCTGTCGAGCGCTACTTTGCCCTTCGTCGAAGACCTTTTATCGTCGTAGACTTGAAAAAGCGCAGCGCTCACCCCACAGTAAACGTAGGCGCGCTGCTTTGAGTGTCGTTATTCCTGCTTTGTGGGGAGCCGCCAGTAAGCGGTTATACGCTGTTTTATGTATGTGGCCTCGTTCGCCACCGGAGATTTTCCATGTCAAAAGGTCAAACCCTGCAAGACCCGTTTCTAAATGCCTTGCGCAAAGAGCGCATTCCCGTATCAATTTTTTTGGTGAATGGCATTAAGTTGCAGGGCCAAATCGAATCATTTGACCAATACGTGGTACTGCTAAAAAATACCGTTAGCCAAATGGTTTATAAGCACGCAATCTCCACTGTTGTGCCAGCGCGCAATCCGCGCACGGTATTGCCAGGTAGCACAGTACCTGTCGGTGGATCTGGTGTTGGCTCACTCGAGTCATCATTAGAAGACTTGGATGATGACGATACTCAGCCTGCATTCCTCTAAATTGTTTTTGCCTTCTTGCGCCGTCGAATCGGCGGCGCAGTCACGTCTGAGCTTAAGGGCCTGAATGGAATATTTTGAGCGCCCGAGTGGTGGCGAAGGTGCTATTTTGGTGCATTTGTCGCTGCGTCAACATGGTCAAGACGAAGACCTAGATGAGTTCCAGCTGCTGGCTAAGTCGGCCGAAGTCGCCGTGTTGGCTGTCATTACTGGCTCGCGCCAACGCCCCGACCCTAAACTGTATGCTGGCTCTGGAAAGGTTGAAGAAATCGCCGAGGCGGTTAAGCAGCTCAATGCCGAGGTCGTGTTGTTTAATCACGCCTTAACGCCGGCGCAAGAGCGCAATCTTGAGCGTATTTTGCAATGTCGAGTGCTCGATCGCACCGGTCTTATCTTAGATATTTTCGCCCAGCGCGCCCGAACTCACGAAGGCAAGTTGCAGGTTGAGCTGGCTCAGCTTGATCATTTGTCATCGCGTTTAGTGCGCGGTTGGACTCACCTTGAGCGGCAGAAAGGTGGTATCGGCTTGCGCGGCCCAGGTGAAACCCAGCTTGAGACCGACCGGCGCTTGCTACGTTTGCGCATCAGCTCATTGAAAGAGCGCCTAGAAAAAGTTCGCCAAACGCGGGCACAAGGTCGATCGGCGCGGCAAAAGGCAGGTGTCCCTACCATTTCATTAGTGGGCTATACCAACGCAGGTAAATCGACACTGTTTAATCGCTTAGCTGGCGCCGATGCATACGCAGCCGATCTGTTGTTTGCCACACTAGACCCAACGCTGAGGCGCATTCAGCTCGATGGTATTGGCCCTACTGTGTTGGCCGATACAGTAGGCTTTGTGCGACATTTGCCGCATCAATTAGTCGATGCCTTTCGCGCAACATTAGAAGAGACAGCGCAGGCCGATTTACTTTTACATATTGTCGATGCTGCTAGCGTCGATCGTGATTTGCATCTGCAAGCGGTTAATGAAGTACTTGAAGAGGTTGGTGCGACCGCGCCTATACTGCTGATTTATAACAAACTCGACTCGCTGCCTGATCAACAGCCGCGCATTGATTATGATGAAGAGGGTAGGCCGCAAGCGGTGTGGATTTCTGCGCGCGATGGCCAAGGCTTAGATTTACTCTTGCAGGCCATGCAGCTCTGCGTGTCGACGCCATGGGAAACCCTGACATTGGAGATGACACCAGACTTGGCGCGATTACGGGCGCGATTCTATGGCTTAGGAGTGGTAGAGTCTGAGATTCCCGATGATAGTGGTGGTAGCCGTTTGTGCGTGCGCATACAGGCTCCGGATTTAGCCCAATGTCTCGCTCGCGAGGGGTTGGTGCGCGCTGACGTGGTCTTAGAGGCCGACGTTGGTTAAGACAGTTATAGCAAGCTAGGAGTGCCAGATGGCGTGGAATCAACCCGGTTCGGGGCAAGACCCGAGCGGTAATCGCGATCCGTGGGGTGGGCGTAAGCCTTCCGGCGGTGGCAATAAAAGCAACCCCCTATTCGATAAGCTGCAAAGCGTATTCGGTGGCGGCGACCCCAATGGTGAAAAGCAATTAACACGTTTGCTACTCGTTGGTGCGGTCGCGCTTTGGGTGATTTTTGGTTTTTATCGTGTTGAGCAAGCCGAGCGCGCGGTGGTGTTCCGCTTTGGCGAATATGCCAAGGTAGAGACCGCTGGCCTGCATTGGCGCCCCATGCTGATGGACAGTGTACGCAAAGTGAACGTCGAGCGTACCGAGCAAATGCCGCTCAATGCCAGCATGATCACCGAAGATGAAAACATTGTTGATATCTCGCTGACCGTGCAATACCGCATCGCAGACCCGAAAAACTATGTACTTGCAATCGCCAGCCCTGAGTCAACGCTGGCACATGCTACTGAGTCGGCGCTACGCCATGAAGTTGGTAGCGCGAAAATGACGCAAGTATTGGGCGAAGGTCGTGCCAAGCTCGCGCAAGATATGCTGCCGCGTTTGCAGTCGTATTTAGATCGTTATAGCTCAGGCATCAGCGTGCGAAACGTCAACATCTTGGAAGCATTGCCGCCAAAAGATGTGAAAGCTGCATTTGATGATGTGATTCGCGCGAAAGAAGATAAAGAGCGTTTGAAAAACCAAGCTGAAACCTACGCAAACGGCATTGTGCCTGAGGCGCGTGGTCAGGCTGCTCGGCTTATTGCTGATGCTAATGGCTATAAGCAAGAGGTTATTGATCGCGCCACAGGTAATGCCTCGCGCTTTCAGGGTTTGCTAGCAGAGTATCGTTTGAACCCTAAAGTCATGCGTAGCCGTATGTATTTAGATGCTATGGAGACAGTCATGGCAGGCAATCGTAAGGTGGTGGTTGAGCCTGGTGGCGCTGCGCCACTGTTGTATTTGCCGATGGCTGCTGCTGCGGCAGCAGCTGCCGCCCCTGCGCCTGCCGCAAGCGGTGCGTCACCATACATTCCGCCGGCAAGCACCGGTAACCTGCGAGACGCCGAGCGTTCTGGCCGTACCTTGGAGGGAGCACGCTAATGCCATCGCGTAGTATGTCGGCGTTATACGCCACCCTCGTTGTGCTGTTTTTGGCCAACTCCATGTTCTATACCGTGCAAGCTACTGAGCGAGCAGTTTTGCTGCGCTTTGGTGAGGTGGTTGAGGCAGATTTGAAGCCGGGCCTACACTTCAAGATTCCATTGGTACACGAAGTTCGCCGTTTCGATGGCCGTCTACAGGTTAGCGATTCTGAGCGTACCGAGTTTTTGACCAAGGAAAGCAAGTTCCTGATCATTGATGCGTATGTGATGTGGCGCGTTAATGATGTGAAGCGCTACTTCACTGCTACTGGCGGCTTAGCGCTGGAGGCGGAGTCTCGCCTCATGCCATTGGTGCGTGACGGTCTGAAAAACCGTGTTTCCGAGCGTGATGTGCACGAAGTTGTTGCCGGTCAGCGCGAACAGCTCATGCTGAACCTGACCAAGGCCGTCAACACCGTTGCCATGCGCGAGTTTGGCATTGAGGTGGTGGATGTGCGCGTAAAGCGCGTCGACTTCCCTCAGTCCACGGTTGAGTCCATTTATAACCGTATGCGCACAGAGCGTGAGCGTGAGGCTCGTGAACATCGTGCGCAAGGTACTGAAATGTCTGATCGCATCAAGTCTGAAGCCGATCGTCAGCAGCGTGTGATTTTGGCTGATGCCTATCGTCAAGCGGAAACATTGCGTGGTGAAGGTGATGCTCAGGTTGCCCTGATTGCTCGTAAAGCTTTCGGTCAAGATGCCGAGTTCTATAGCTTCTATCGCTCATTGCAGGCCTATCGCAACAGCTTCAATCGTAGTGATGATGTGCTCGTGCTTAAGTCAGATAGCGAGTTCCTTAAGTACATGCGCAAGCCTGGAAAATAAGCAATTTCGGTGGCTCAGCTAGATACTGAGCCACCGAGTTTGGGCAAGCTGCAACAGCCTGTGATAAACTCCCCCGAACCGAGTGCCGCTCGGTTTTTTTGTGTCTAATTAGTGGCGAAAAGCATGGTCAAACCCGTGGATGCGTGGCTGCTGCCCGATGGCGTTGCCGATGTGCTGCCTGCCGAGGCCGCACGCTTAGAGTCGTTGCGACGACAACTGCTCGATCATTTTGCACGCTGGGGCTATGCCCTAGTTCTGCCGCCGCTCATGGAGTATCTCGAATCTTTGCTGTCGGGATCGGGCCGTGATCTTGCCGACCTCACCTTTAAAATCACCGATCAACTTAGCGGTCGCATGATGGGCGTGCGCGCCGACACCACGCCGCAAGTTGCCCGTCTTGATGCACATTGCCTGCGCAGCCAGGGTCCAGCGCGTTATTGCTACGCCGGTACCGTGCTGCACACGAGGCCCATGGGTATTGCCGCGTCGCGTTGCCCGGTGCAAATAGGCGCTGAGCTTTACGGCCATGCTGGCGTAGAAAGTGATATTGAAATCATTCGCTTAACCCTAGATGCCCTGCACATTGCGGGTGCTCGTGACCTACACCTTGATCTCGGCCATGTCGGTGTTTTCCGTGCCTTGGCTGCCGCTGCCGAGCTCGATTGCGTCACTGAAGCTAGCTTGCGCGATATGCTCAGCCGCAAATCATTGCCCGAATGGCATGAAGCTATTCCGGCACAGGTTAGTGCTGCGCACCAGGCAGCTTTATTACCTCTGCCGAGCTTAGCGGGCGATGTTTCGGTGCTCGCCGAGGCTACAGCGCTTTGGCCGAATGCCCCAGCCGCTGTGTCACAAGCGTTGGCCGATGTGCAAGCCGTTGTTGCCGCTATTCAGCAGTCGCACCCAAGTGTCGTGCTCACTCTAGATTTAGGGGATGTCCGTGGCTATCACTACCACACCGGCTTAGTCTTTAGCGTGTATGCGCCAGGCCATGCCCGCGAAGTAGCGAAGGGCGGTCGCTATGATCATGTCGGCGAAGCATTCGGCCGTGCCCGTGCAGCGACTGGTTTCAGCGCCGACTTGAAGCAATGGCTAGACTTTTCCAATGCCACGGCTGTGGCACAAGGCATACTTGCGCCCGCCGGTGATGATGCCGAGTTGCGCGCTGCAATAGTTCAAGCGCGAACCCATGGCCAACGAGTTGTGCAACAGCTGCCGGGTGCTTTATTGAGCGCGGTAGAGGCTGGCTGTGATCGTGAGTTTTTTTATGCTGATGCGTGCTGGCAAGTACGCGCAGTTGCGTCCTAACTGATTAAGAGAGTCTAGAGCATGGGCAATCATGTGGTGGTGTTGGGTACCCAATGGGGTGATGAAGGCAAAGGCAAAATCGTTGATTTGCTGACTGATAATGCCCGTGCTGTGGTGCGTTTTCAGGGCGGCCATAATGCCGGCCACACATTGGTTGTGGACGGTGAAAAAACCGTACTTCACCTGATTCCCTCGGGCATTTTGCGCGCTGGTGTGCAGTGCTTAATTGGCAATGGCGTGGTGCTAGCTCCCGACGCCCTGCTGAAAGAAATGGCCTATTTAGAAGCTAAGGGCGTGCCTGTACGTGAGCGCTTGAAAATCTCGGCAGCTTGCCCATTGATTCTGCCTTACCATGTGGCGCTAGATCAGGCGCGTGAAGCTGCCCGCGGCTCATCAGCTATCGGCACTACAGGCCGCGGCATTGGCCCAGCATACGAAGATAAAGTGGCACGCCGTGGCCTGCGTTTAGGCGACTTATACCGTCGCGAAACATTGGCTGGCAAACTTGGCGAAATCATCGACTACCATAATTTCCAGCTCACGAATTACTACAAAGTGCCACCTGTTGATTTCCAGAAAACGCTAGATATGGCACTGGAGTGGGGCGAGCAGTTGCGCGAATTAATCGCCGATGTGCCAGGCATTTTGCATGATCTGCGTCGCGAAGGTGCACAGATCATGTTTGAGGGCGCACAAGGCTCATTGCTCGATATTGATCATGGCACTTACCCATTTGTGACCTCGTCAAACACCACCGCTGGCGGTGTATCAACTGGCTCGGGCTTTGGTCCCTTGTATTTGGACTATGTGCTAGGCATCACTAAGGCATACACCACTCGTGTTGGCGGTGGCCCATTCCCGACCGAGCTTTTTGATGAAACTGGTGCACGCTTGGCACAAGTTGGTCATGAATTCGG
>CAXIBK010000101.1:0-7561 GCA_964022225.1 uncultured Paraperlucidibaca sp. | reverse complement strand
TAACACAGCAACAGTCACCGTGCCGCTGATGGCCTGCACGATGCCTTGTTTGAAGCGATTTACCAACCGATAGGTGAAGTCTTCGCCAATAACTCGGTCGGCAGCGACGCCCATCCGAGCTAATAAAATGACTACGCGAATTAAGCGGAAGCTGCGCAGAGCGGGGTCGGAGACTGGGATCATGCCAAGTACGTCGTACCAGTTGCGGCCGACAAAGCCGAGCGCCCATTTTTCATCGCGCCAGCGCCACATGAAGTTTAAAAAGAACAGTCCACAGATGCTGTAGTCGGCCAAAATGATGGCTTCACTTTGCTCCGGTGTTACAGGACCCCAGCTTTCCCAAGCGAGCAAGGCTACCGAGATTAAGGCTAAAGCAAGCAGCAGCCAATCGGCCCAGTTACCGCCAGTGAGTGGTTTTTGTGCTGCAGCTTCGCTGGCAGTCAGTGGAATATATGGTGTGTTAGTCGACTCGGACATAAATAAGATCCCAGACACCATGGCCTTGCTCGTGACCACGCTGCTCAAATTTTGTCAGTGGGCGCCACGCAGGTCGTGGCATGTATTCACCTGGCGCATGGGCATTTTCAAAGCCGGGAGCCGCTTCCATGTGCTCAAGCATCCATTCGGCATAAGGTGCCCAGTCAGTGGCCATGTGAAAGCGGCCGCCAACGCTTAAGGTTTGACGAACTAGTTCAATCAAATCAGGTCGTACAAAGCGGCGTTTATGATGCCTGGCTTTCTGCCACGGGTCAGGGAAAAACAGCTGAACGGTATCTACGCTTCCTGGCTCAATGGCTTGCTCCAGCACAGATACGGCGTCTTCGCTGTAATAGCGTAGGTTAGACACGCCTTGAGTGCCGGCATCGAAGCAGAGCTGAGCAACACCAGGCTTATGAATTTCTATGCCAATAAAGTCACGCTCAGGAGCGGCCTGAGCCATCTCAATCAGCGTCTGCCCCATGCCAAAACCAATCTCAATAGTGAGTGGTGCTCGGCGACCAAAGACGGCCTCAGGATTGAGCTTTCCTTGCGCCAACGTGAGTTGCATTTTTGGCGCAAAATCGCTCATCCCTTGCTTTTGCGAGGTGTTAAGCGGCGACGTACGCGGCATAAAGGTTTTGATGCGATCGGTAAAAGGTCGCGCTGGAGACTCGCTCATGCCATACACTCAATGAATAATAACTGTGCGTGATTGTACGGAACTTAGACTAGCCACACCAAGCGTTTGCGTATGCTGCAGTGGGAGATGATGTGTGAAGCGACTGCCGCGATGGATTGAGTATGGAGCATTTTCCTTGGCCTTATTGGCCGGCATCGTCAATGCCGTAGGCGTGATGGGTGTGGCGCCGCATGCGCTATCGCATTTGTCCGGCACCGCCACATGGTTAGGCGTAAGCGTTTGGCAGTCTGGCGCTGAAGTTTTTCACTTGGTGATGGTAGTGCTTAGTTTCGTCTGCGGTTCAGCGCTATCTGGCGTGGTGCTTAGTGGACGCGATGTGCGCGCCGGCCGCCACTATGACGAATTACTAATCGTCGAAGGCGTTTTATTGCTTGTAGCATTTGTTGCGCTTAGCAAAGGCTATAACGTTGGTGTGTATTTTGCTTCGACAGCATGCGGCCTGCAGAACGCACTCGCCACGCATTACAGTAACGCCATCGTGCGTACCACTCATGTCACCGGCATCTTCACCGACCTTGGCTTAATGCTTGGTGGTTGGCTGCGCGGTAAGCGTTTTGATGCCCGAAAAGCGCGTTTATTTGGCCTCATTATCGCGGGCTTTATTAGTGGCGGTATTGTTGGCGCCAAGCTGTATTTAAGTATTGGCCTGCTCACCTTGCTGCTGCCTGCGTTGCTGTGTTTTTGCTTAGCCGCGATGTATCGTGTGCTGCTCCGACCCTCTTAACATTGACCGAGTTTTTTATGCCCACACTCATTTTGCACCACTACTTTCTGTCGCCATTTTCACAAAAAGTGCGCAGCATGCTGGGCTATTCTGGGCTTGAATGGCAGTCAGTGCGCGTTGAGTCGGCTCCGCCACGGCCCGAGCTTGAGCTGCTTACCGGCGGTTATCGGAAAGTGCCGGTGGCGCAAATTGGTGCAGATATCTTCTGCGATACAGCAATCATCTCCGCCGAAATTGCGCGATTGTCGGGAAAGCCCGATATTAGCTTGGCCAGTGCGAGTGAAGACGAGCAGGCCTATGCTCGTCATACTGATGTGAAGATTTTTTTCGCGGCCTTGTTTGCCGCCGGCTCATGGGCATTGGCTAAAACTGTCTGGCGCGAAATGACGCTGAAGGCCATCGTACGATTTTTTGCTGACCGTATTCAGATCGGTCGCACTAGCAGTGTTCGCAGTGCGCCGCCGAGTGCTGCTAAGTCTGTGGTGCGTAAGCATTTGGTGGCCACCGAGGCACGTTTGCAAAATCAGGACTTTTTGTTTGGTGATGCGCCACATCATGCCGACTTTTCCACGTATCACAGCCTGTGGTTTCTGCGTGATATCGGTCAGTCATCCTTGCTAAATGACTTTCCGAAAGCTAATGCTTGGGTGGATCGCATGGGTGCATTTGGTGAGGGCGTGAGCGTGGAAATTTCGGGTGATGCTGCGCTGCTAGCCGCGAAAAACGCCGAGCCACGTGCTATTGCTGCTGATCAAAAAGTAGATGGACGAATTGGTCAGCGCGTGCGCATCAGCCCAGCTGATTACGCCAAAGATCCAACTGAGGGCGTGCTGGTTGGCGTTAGTGATGAGCGCTTTATCATTGCTCGCGAGACGCCAGCCTTAGGTGTTGTGCATGTGCATTTACCGCAGGCTGGCTATCGCATAGATGTGTGCTGAGGCGGTTCAAGCCTTAGCGAAATGCCACTCCATCCAATGGGCTAGATGCGCTGGCGTAAAGCTTGCGCGGCATACGTCCAGCTAAAAATGCCTCACGGCCGGCTTCGACCGCCTTTTTCATGGCCGAGGCCATTAGCACTGGATTGCCTGCCGCAGCAATGGCAGTGTTCATGAGTACACCGGCAGCGCCTAACTCCATTGCCACAGCAGCATCTGACGCCGTGCCAACGCCGGCATCAATGAGCACGGGCACCGTTGCCTCTTCCAGAATAATGCGCAGGTTGTACGGATTGACAATGCCCAGTCCTGAGCCGATTAATGAGCCCAAAGGCATCACCGCGACACAGCCCATTTCAGCTAAAAGTCGCGCCGCAATGGGGTCGTCATTGCAATAAACCATCACCTCGAAGCCTTCTTTAACCAGCGTTTCGGCGGCTTTTAAGGTTTCAGGCATGTTTGGGTAAAGGGTTTTTTGGTCGCCTAAAACTTCGAGCTTTACGAGCTTGTGATCGTCGAGTAATTCGCGGGCTAAGCGACAGGTTCGCACGGCTTCTTCGGCGCTGTAGCAGCCGGCGGTGTTAGGCAAAATAGTGTATCGGTCGGGCGAGATGACATTGAGTAAGTTTGGTTCGCCCGGTGTTTGGCCAATGTTGGTGCGGCGTACAGCTACGGTGACGATTTCAGCACCACTGGCGGCAATGGCCTCGGCGGTCTCGGTCATGTCTTTGTATTTGCCGGTGCCGACCAGTAATCGTGAATGAAACGTGCGGCCAGCGAGTAAAAAAGCATCCGACATGATCAAGCTCCAGCGTGGAAAACACCATTGTACGGCTCGAGTCGAAGTGCGGCCAGCACTAAGCTGTGGCATGTTTAGCTGCTTAGCAATCGCGTATATAAGCTTTGTCCGAGCCGAAAACAATCTGAATAAGAGAAAGATATGAGTATTATTTCCGTATGGGTTAAGTCAGTTGTAGCCGCATTGGCAGTCATTGCACTTAGCGCATGCAGCAACCATCCGCCATTAGCCACTGTGGTTGCCGTAGATCTCAAGCGTTACAGCGGCGATTGGTATGAAGTCGCTCGATTACCTAATCGCTTCCAAACCGATTGCGCCGGCGATGTCATGGCGCGGTATAGCGAAAAGGGTGACGATATTGCTGTGCTAAACCGCTGTCGCCAAGCCAATGGCGAGGTGATGTCTGCAGAGGGCACAGCCAAGGTCGTGGCAAACTCCGGCAATTCTCGCCTGCGCGTGAGCTTCTTTTGGCCATTCTACGGTGACTACTACGTGCTGGCGCTCGACCCAGATTATCAATGGGCCTTAGTTGGCGCACCCGACCGTGATTACTTATGGATGCTCTCGCGCACACCTAAGCTGCCTGAAGCAACTTTCAATACGCTAGTGCAGAAAGCACAAAGCCTCGGTTTTAACACCGAGGCTTTGCAAAAGACCCCACAGACTCAGTCGTTGCCTTGAGTCTAGCGGTTGAGCATTGGCTTACTCGAAGGTGAGCGCGATATCGTTGATTATTGGTGCGGTCATCCCGGCACCAATTGTGTTACTAGTCGATGGATAGGCTGTTGCGGCGCCAGTTGCTAAGTTGATTGAAAACAGGCTAGTTGCCCCTGTGTCACGAAGACCAATTAACGGTAAACCGTTAGAGCCACCAATGATGTCCATGCTTGCGTTAGTGAAGGCTGGAGTCGTTTGGCCTTGATAAGTGAACGTACCGGCGTTGGCATTTTGTAAGGCTAAGGATTGGTTTGCTACATCTAGGTCATAAAGCATGGTGCTTGTAGGTTTAGGAGTGAAGCTATTAGTGTAAGCGGCGGCAATGATTTTTATATTAGCTGGCGCAGCAGGTAGTGGAGCTTGGCCCATTAGTGGCATATCGTAAGTTTTGCTCAACATGCCGTCGATGGTTGTAGTGTATTTATCCACATCAATGCGTAGATTGAGACCATTGCTGTTCATTACACGTAATTTGTCAGCGGCTGGGTTGAAGTCTACTGAGTAAGTCACAGGGCTTGCTAGATCGCCAACTGGTAATGACAGGTTCAGAGAACCGCCAACGGTGGCCGCTCCAGTTGTTTTATTAATTGTGATGATGCGTGAACTAGAGGTTATGCCATAAAGCTTGTTATCCGCCGGGCGGAAGTCTATGCCAAGAACTTTCTCTCCACTGGCAAGACCACTAATTGAAACTGCTCTGCTGCTGTCTGCTGTACTAGGGTTTGTTGGCAGGAAGCGAAGCAGCTTGCCGTCATCAGTAAGAGCATATGCCACAGTAGTTTTCGTTTTCAACGAAATGCCTTTGATATCGACCGTGCCATCGCCAAGCGATGCAAGCAGTGTGGCTGCATTGTCTGTAGCGGCTAGGTCAATAGCGTAAAGGCCGACGCTACTACCAACTTTTAGTGCGGCGTAGCCTTTGTTGTTGGCACCATCGATGTCGAAACCATTCACGTCAGTGGCGTTCACACCTAAAGGTACTGCGCCGGAAAGTTGGCTATCGTTATTAGCTGCATTTTGTTGAAAAAGTCGATCGCCCAGTGTGTCGATATCCCAGAGTCGTGTGGACGTGGGCTTGGAAATGCTATTTGTGTAAGCCGCCCCGGTGATACTGAACCCTGTCGGCTGAGGTGTGATGGCTACGCCGCCAGCGCCAATAGTGCCGATATCTGCTTGGCGGTTAACAGCGCCGGTGTCCACATTAACAACCAGGCTCATCGCGGAGTCGCTCACTACGCGCATGCGATCAACCACTGGGTTGAAGTCGATACCGAAGTTTGTTCCTGTTAGTGGTGCTGTAAATACGAGTGTGCTGTTTGAGGCGATAAGTGCTTGGCGCCCGCTCGCCACACCAGTCACATCATCAATAACATATACCGCATCTTTAGTGATGCCGTAGAGCTTGCCATCGGCGGGGCGATAGTCGATGCCAAGTAAGTCTTCGTTGGAACCTAGCCCAGTAACTTGGACACGCTTAGCAATGGTGTTGGACTTGGCAATATCAATAGACCACAGTTGATTGCTGCCAGTCAGAGCCACTGCGTTAGTAGCATGGGCTGATGGGGCGATAATAATAGTGTTGTTGTCACCGCCGCAGGCGCTTAAAGCGAAAACAGCGGCAATAGCCACGCTCAGATAAGTTTTATTCATGATGGTCATGTCCGCTGTATATTGGCAGGTGACTGTGACATGGCAGGGATAAAGTTCGATCGTGGACAAATATCGTACAAATTTAAATCAGACGAGCGGTTTACTTCAGGCTTTCTCTAGGCAAGCACACGCATAGAGATAAATAGCGTAATCATTATCAGGCCGATGACGAGTTTGGCGACGATGCCAATGAGCATGCCGATAGTCGCGCCCCAGCCGGCGCGACTGGCTTGTTGCCACGGCCGACCGGTAGAAAGCTCACCGATCATTGCGCCCACAAAAGGCCCAAAAATCAGCCCAAGAGGGAATAAAAATAAACCCAAAATCGCCCCAAGCAAGGCGCCGATGACGGCGGCTCGAGAAGCGCCACTGCGTTTTGCTCCAAGCGCCCCGGCAATGAAGTCGAGCGCGACTGCGGCAACACATAGCAGCGCTAAAACAATCAGCGTACCGCTGCCAACATATTGAAAGTTTTCGGCCCAAGCGGCGGTAAATAACCCCATTAGCAGGATGGGTGGCCCCGGAATTGCCGGCAGCACCATGCCGATCATGCCGACAATAACCAGCAGCAGCGAGAGCACAATCAGGCTAGTTGCTAACCAATCAACGCCGACTAGCACGTCCATTAGCCACCGCCGATGGCGTGGACAATTTCTATGACATCATCTGCCTGCAAGACATGGTTGGCGTGCTGACTGCGTGGCACGATTTCGCCGTTACATTCCACGGCGATGCGCTTACCAACAAGGTCCTGTGCGGCCAGTAAGTCGCTAACCGTGCTGCCAGCAGACACGCTACGTGACTCACCATTGAGGCGAATATTCATTTGATTACCGCCCAAGCCAGCCAAAGCCAACCGGCTATAAAGGCCAGGCCGCCAATGGGCGTGATGGCGCCAAACCAGCGTGGCGCACCTAGTGCCATGGCGTAAAGCGAGCCAGAAAAAATCACAATACCTAGTTGCAGCAGCAGGGCTGAGGTATTGAGGCCGGCAGTGGGCAGGCTAGGGCTTAGCGAAGGATTAAAGCGCAATAGAATGCCGATGGCTAAAAGGCCGAGCGCATGCGTGGTGTGATAGCCAACAGCGGTTTGCCACCAAGCCATTTGCTCCATGCTGAGGCGAGCTTTTAAGCCATGTGCGGCAAACGCGCCAGTGGTGATACACAGCGTTAGGTTGATTGCCGCGAGTGAGAGCCAGTTCATTTGCTGTGCTTAAGCTACAAGCACAGCGCGAACTTTATCCATGGCATTTTTTTCTAGCTGGCGGATGCGCTCAGCAGAGATGCCAAACTCAGCAGCCAGTTCATGCAATGTGGCTTTTTTCTCACTTAACCAGCGGCGCGCCAAAATGGCTTTGCTGCGGTCATCGAGCGTATCCAGCGCTGCCATTAAACGTTCGGTGTTATTGCTCTCAAAGTCGGTCGCTTCGATTTGCATCGCTGGGTCGTAGCGTTTGTCTTCGAGATAATGAATTGGCGCACGACTCGCACGTTCGTCATCATCGTCTGGGCTGCCATCGATAGGTGCATCGAAGGATAGCAGGCGCCCCTCCATCT
>CAXIBK010000100.1:0-7677 GCA_964022225.1 uncultured Paraperlucidibaca sp. | reverse complement strand
GTGTAGGCGGGGTCGGGGGGGGGGGGAGAGGGTGTGGGGGGGGGGGGGGGCGGCCGCGGCGGGGGGGGGGGGGGTGGGGGTTGGGGGGGGGGGGGCGGGGGGGTGGGGTGGGGCGTTTTTGGGGGGGGTTCGGGGGCGTGGGGGGCTGCCCCCCAACAAATCGGTGGACAGGGCGGTTGACCCGCTGGCTAATTTTCCTATCGCAAAATCATCCATCGCCTCAAACGCCTGTGAACTCAAGCGTTATGCGTGAAATAAATTTAAAAGACTGGAAGTATTCGAGAGAATTGGCTGGTCTGGTAGTTCTCGAAAACTAAACAGGGGCGGTAAATATAATGCTATTACCTGGTGGCAATGGCATTACACCAGAGTCAGTTTTCCACATAATAAATCATGAAATTGCACATGGTCAGTAAAGTCACGCATAACAATACATGCCACTGCGGATAGCAGCAGGAACTTGAATTTCAAGTGATTTGGCGATTAGGAGAGGCCTAACAATTCATTTAAGCATTGGGCAGGGTATTAATATGCAGAATATTATCTTGATTGGCATGCCGGGCTCAGGAAAAAGTACGATTGGTGTGCTGCTGGCTAAGCAAGTTGCAATGGACTTTGTTGACACGGATGTGCTTATTCAGACGTCGCAACAACGAACCTTGCAGGCCATTGTCGATGCCGACGGACAGGCCGCACTGCGCAAAATTGAAGAGGGTGTTTTACTAAATCTCAGGCGAAAAAATTGCGTGATTGCGACAGGTGGCAGCGCGGTTTATAGCGATGAAGCCATGCGCCACCTGAAGTCGTCTGGCCTGGTAATTTTTTTGGATGTGGATTTGGCAACCCTAGAAGCACGCGTGCAAGATTTCAGTAGTCGAGGTCTGGCAAAAAATCCGGATCAATCATTCGCTCAGCTATTTGATGAGCGGCTGCCACTGTATAAAAAATATGCCGACATGACGGTAAAAAGTGCCGGTTTAAACCCAGATGAGTTGTGTTTAATGGTGCGAGATAGGCATTCCCGCGAAGCACAAAAATAAACCCGCCGAAGCGGGTTTATTTAGCTAAGCGGTTAGTAATAGCACTAGCCGTTTCAGCGATCGCCTTACGGCAGCAGGTGAGCGACACCTTCGCGCTCTTCCAGCAGCTCATTGAGCGTGAAGTCCATGCGTTCACGTGAGAACGCATCAATTTCTAAGCCTTCCACACGAGTGTATTCGCCGTTTGCACAAGTCACGGGCACGCCGTACATCACGCCTTCAGGGATGCCGTAGCTGCCATCGGATGGAATGCCCATGGTGACCCATTTGCCATTGGTGCCTAGGGCCCAATCGCGCATGTGATCGATAGCGGCGTTGGCAGCTGAGGCTGCTGACGACAAGCCACGCGCTTCGATGATGGCGGCACCGCGTTTGCCAACCGTTGGCAAGAACACATTACGGTTCCAGTCGTCATCGTTGATCATGTCCTTCACGCTGACACCATCAATGGTAGCAAAGCGGTAGTCGGCGTACATGGTGGGTGAGTGGTTGCCCCACACCGTCATGGTTTCGATATCGGCAACGGCTTTGCCAGTTTTGCTAGCCAACTGCGACAAGGCACGGTTGTGGTCTAAACGCAGCATGGCGGTGAAGTTTTTCGCGGGAAGATCAGGCGCTGATTTCATGGCGATATAGGCGTTGGTGTTGGCTGGGTTGCCGACCACTAACACTTTGACATTGCGCGATGCGACGTCGTTTAAGGCTTTGCCTTGCACAGTGAAGATTTTGGCGTTTTCTTGCAGTAAGTCCTTACGCTCCATGCCTGGGCCACGTGGGCGTGCGCCAACGAGCAGGGCGTAATCGGCATCTTTGAAGGCGACATTGGGGTCATCGCTACCGATCATGCCGGCCAGCAGTGGGAATGCACAGTCATCGAGCTCCATCATCACGCCTTTGAGCGCGGCCTGGGCTTTCTCGAAAGGCACTTCCAGCATTTGTAAAATAACGGGCTGGTCTTTACCGAGCATTTCGCCAGAGGCAATGCGGAACAACAGGCTATAACCGATTTGGCCGGCGGCGCCGGTAACTGCTACGCGAACGGGCTGTTTCATGAATAAAACTCCTGATGGGGCGTTTGAAGAGAGGTTGTCTGGGGGTCATGAGCGGGTAGCCCAGGTGACAACACAAGCCGTGGGCGATTGTACAAGCCTGTCGCGAAACTTGCGACTGAAAATGCCGCCGCTTATCGCGTGGGTTTGCTAGACTATGGCCCACGAAGCGTTGGTTTTTCCCTACGATATTGCGAGTGAGTACATGTTAATTCGAAAGCTGTTTCGCTTTGAAAATGCGCATATTGTGCGTAATTGCAGTAGCGATCGCTGTAAGCGCTCGATTCATGGCCACAGTTATCAAGTAGAAGTTTTGCTCGAAGCCCACGCCTTAGATAATGGCCAAATGGTCTACGACTTTGGCCTGATGAAAGACGATATTCGTAATCTTATCGATGCCTTTGATCACGCTGTGGCGTTTTGGGATGAGGATGACGCCGACTATATTGCTGCGTGCAAGCAATTTAGCGCGCGCTGGATAGCATTGCCGGTATCGCCATCAGCAGAGCAGTTTTCAAGAGTGTTTTTTACGCTAGTTGACCGTGCATTAAGCCTTACCGATATGGCTAATGGCGAGCAAGATGTGCGCCTGCACTCAGTTATCGTGCATGAAACCACTACTGGCTACGCCCAATGTTTTCGTGATGACATTGAAAATCCGCGCATTGGCCCTGTTGATATGGCGCGCGTTGAGTTCTCTAAACAAGTGCAAGAAGAATGGCCAGACAGCACGCTTTGGCAACGCCTGCAGCGAGGTGAGCGCAAGCAGAATCCAGTGGTTGTTCAGCAGGTTATTGCCAAGCAATAATTCGTTGTCACGACACTGTCATCTATCTAGGCTTAACTCTCCTGACCAAATAAAAAGTCAGAAGAGAGAAAAGTATGGATATGGAACGAGAAGAGTTTTGGGAACGCGATGAGCTAGAGCTTTGGCTAAGCGATGACGCAAGCGTTGATGATGCTGTTGAAATCTAAAACCCTCACCTAAAATATTGCCGCAGTTATTGAAACGCCTTTCGCCCATTGAGTGTAGTCGCTAGACTAATCGCAACGCGCTAAAGGTTAGCCCATGGATTCCTTTCGAAATATTGGCTTAATGGGCCGCCCCGGCAATGCCGCGGTGGCTGACACATTAAGCGACCTGCATCGTTACCTCGTCGCTCAAGGTCGTCACGTCATTTATGACGATGATACCGCTGAGATCATGGGGCGCGATGATATTCAAGTTTGCTCAAAAGCTCAGCTCGGCGAAGCCTGCGACCTCATCATTGTGGTCGGTGGTGATGGCTCTTTGCTGCATGCTGGTCGAACCCTTGCTCGTGCAAATACTCCTGTGCTTGGCATTAACCGTGGCCGTTTAGGCTTTCTCACCGATATATTGCCGAGTGAAATAGAGCAGCAAGTGGGCGCCGTTTTATCAGGGCAGTACAGCGAGGATGTGCGCTTTTTGCTAAGTGCCACCGTAGTGCGTAATGGCCGTGAAGAGGGCGAGATGTTGGCGCTTAATGATGTCATTTTGCACACCGGCACCACTGTGCACATGATCGAGTTTGAGCTGTATATCGAGGGCCAGTTCGTTTATCGCCTGCGTTCCGATGGCCTAATTATTTCTACGCCGACAGGTTCAACGGCGTATGCTTTATCTGGTGGCGGGCCAATTTTGCATCCAAAGCTCGATGCTATCGGTCTTGTGCCCATGCACCCGCACACTCTCAGCAGCCGTCCCATTGTTGTCGATGGCAATAGCGAAATTAAGATTTTAGTGTTGTCAGACATCCCACCACGCGTGAGTACCGATGGCCAGCCCGGGCAGATTCTGCAGGCTGGCGATTGGATTTATGTGCGTAAACATCCATTCAAGCTGCGCTTGTTACACCCACCAGGCCATGATTTTTATGCTGCCTGTCGCACTAAGCTAGGTTGGAATAGCCATCAAGCCGGCATCGAATAATCTATTTTGAGTTTCAGAGAGTGATATGAACGAAGCTGTATTAGCGCGCATGCTCGATGTACTAACGCCAGACATCGTCGCCAACTTAAAGCGTGCGGTGGAACTGGGCAAATGGCCTGATGGTAATCGCTTAACGCGCGAGCAATTAGAAACCTGCATGCAGGCGGTTATTGTTTGGGAGAAGCAGCATTTGCCAGTACAAGAGCACAGCGGCTACATCCATAAAGAGCAGAAGGAAGGCGAGGTCTGCGACGATCCATCAGCGGTAGAAAAGCCGGTTAAGTTTCTGCACTAAGCAACTGATTTACCAACGAAATTTATTCCAGTTTTCTGGATTTGCCCAGAACCGAGGATTGAGCCAGTCGGGCACTGGTTTGTAGGTTTTAATATCAAAGCTCCAAGCTTCGATAAGTTGCTGCCCTTGTTCAAACCGTGCGTGACGTTGCATGCCTAGCGCCAGTAAGTCGGCGGCCTGCCAGCGAAATGCATCGACAGGAATAAACGCCAGTACCTGCCGCGCATGCAAGTCGCGTAGGCTCGATAGCAGATGCAAAGCTCGGTCTGTTGTTAGCGTGTCGGGTAGATGAGCAATGGCAAGGGCATAGCGCTTTTGCCACGACTCATTTAGCAGGTCGTTGGCTGTGCGCGTTGTCCATTGCGCAGTGTTTGGCGGTAAAACATTAGCCTCCGAGATCCACAGGCAATCTGCGTCTGCGTTAATGTGAGCAATAGCTTCGGCGAGCAAATGCACTGCTGCAGGAGCGATTACTGTTGGCGTTGAAGTGGGTTTAGCGACAGATGCGCTGGCACCATCGAGCCTATTATCTTCATCAGGCATAGCAATATCCTATTTACGCCCCAACACAAGGAGCCGATATGCGCGGTACTGTACGGAAAATGCGAGTCGATCAACAGGCCTTAGGCAGTGCTGACCTGCGTTATTTTTTACCGCTAGATGGCATCGATTTTTCGCTCAATGAGCATATCGGTCAACCGCTGCGCATCAGCTGCTCAGAGCGCATAACCTGTGTCGGCTGCGGTAAGTCGAGCAATAAATCGTTTAATCAGGGCTATTGTTATCGCTGTCTGACCACGCTTGCCGCCTGCGATATGTGCATTATGAAGCCTGAGACTTGCCATCACCATTTAGGCACTTGCCGCGAGCCCAGTTGGGGCGAGACGCACTGCATGATTCCACACATTGTCTATTTAGCGAACTCTACCGGCGTAAAAGTGGGCATTACGCGTGAAACACAAATTCCGACACGCTGGATTGACCAAGGGGCAGGTCAGGCCTTGCCGATTTTTCGCGTTGCGACTCGGCGTCTATCCGGTTTGATTGAAGTCGTGCTGGCTGCGCACATCAGCGACAAAACCAAATGGCAGGCCCTAGTCAAAGGCGATTATGCCGACATGGACTTAGTCGCAGAGCGTGAGCGCTTGTTTGATCTGTGTCATGCCGAGCTCGATGCATTAATGGCGGAATATCCCGGCCAAATCGAGCCGCTGGAAGCCGATGTGTTGGCGCTAGATTATCCCGTGCAGCAATTTGCATTAAAAGCCAAGTCACTTGCACCAGAAAAAGGCGTCGTTGAAGGCGTGCTGACCGGCATTAAAGGTCAATATTTATTATTCGATACGGGCGTGCTTAATGTTCGCAAATATACCGGCTATGAATGGGAAGTGACTGTGCTATGAAGACCGAAACAGGCGTGGTGGCAAAGACAATTTATCTGAAGGATTACCAAGCGCCACATTATGCACTCGAGCACACAGAGTTGCACTTTGAGTTACTCGGCGAGTATACGGAAGTCAGCGCTGAGCTGCGCTTTAAGCGCGCTTTAACCGCTCCTAAAGAAGCTGTTTTAACCTTGCTAGGTGCCGAATTAGAGCTATTGAGTGTTGCGTGGAATGGTCAGCATCTGAGTGCCAATGACTGGCATTGGCAAGATGAAACCTGGCAATTCACTGGCGCTGGTGAGGGCGGAGTACTGAGTACAAAAGTACGCATTTATCCCGACCAAAATCTCGCGCTCGAAGGTCTGTATCGCTCTCACGGCCTCTATTGCACGCAGTGCGAGGCTGAGGGGTTTCGCAAAATCACGCTTTATCCTGATCGCCCCGATGTGCTGTCGACATTCCGTACCACCATCGTAGCTGACAAAGCCAGCTGTCCCGTGCTGCTCTCCAATGGTAACTGCGTCGCAACAGGGGACTTTGAGAGTGGCCGCCATTGGGCAACGTGGGAAGATCCGCACCCCAAGCCCAGCTATTTGTTTGCCTTAGTCGCCGGTGATTTAGCGGTATTGCGCGATAGCTTTACTACCGTCAGTGGCCGTGAAGTTGCACTAGAGATTTACACTGCTGAGGTAGATCAAGATAAATGCGATCACGCCATGCGTTCGCTACAAGCTGCCATGCGCTGGGATGAAGAGCGCTACGGCTGTGAGTATGATTTAGACCGCTACATGATTGTGGCGGTATCGCATTTCAATATGGGTGCGATGGAAAATAAAGGTCTGAATGTCTTCAATACCAGCTGTGTCTTGGCGCATCCGGCCACCACGACTGATGCGGGTTTTCAGCGCGTAGAAGCGGTGGTCGCGCATGAGTATTTTCACAACTGGAGCGGTAATCGTGTGACTTGCCGCGATTGGTTCCAGCTCTGCTTGAAAGAAGGTTTTACGGTATTTCGTGATCAGCAGTTTTCAGCCGACCAGCTCTCAGCTGTGGTGCAGCGTTTAGAAGACGTTGCCTTCCTGCAAACGCATCAATTCGCTGAGGATGCTGGCCCATTAGCGCACGCTGTACGGCCTGAATCATTCGTTGAAATCAATAATTTTTACACGCTCACGATTTATGAAAAAGGCGCAGAAATTGCCCGCATGCTGCACACTTTTTTAGGTGCTGATGGCTTCCGTCGTGGCAGCGATCATTACTTCAAAACCTACGATGGCCAAGCGGCAATAGTCGAAAACTTTCTCAGCAGCATGGCCGTGGCTAATGGCTTGGATGTCGATGCGTTTGTTAGCCGATGGCTGCGTTGGTATCGCCAACCCGGCACGCCCGTGGTCAGCGTAAACAGCGTTTGGCAAAAAGATAGCCAATGCCTCACGTTGACGTTGACGCAAACTCAATCAGCTAAAAATGGATCAGAGCCTGAGCCGCTACCCATACCTGTGCGTTTGGGTTTTATCGGTAAAGAGGGCGAACTTTCAACCAGCTTAAATGGCGTAATGGCCAATGAGCATCTGCTGGTATTAGAGCAGGCTGAGCAAAGCTGGCAATTTGACGGTGTCACGCAAGCGCCTGTGCTCTCTTTATTTCGCGATTTCAGCGCGCCGGTTCGCGCTAAGGCCGACTTTAGTGATGCCGATCTGGCGCAGCTCATTCGTCTCGATAGCAATAGCTTTAATCGTTGGTCAGCCAGTTATGCCTTAGCCACGCGCGAAATTCTGGCCTTGGCTGAGCAATATCGCAGCGGTGATTTACATGCGCATCAAATCCAGGACAGCGCTTTAGCGGCGGCCATTGCAGAGATTTGGCCAAGGCTTGCGGCAAGCGACCCAGCATTAGCGGCAAAAATGCTACAGCTGCCAAGCTTGACGTACTTATCTGATCAAGTGGTCTGTTATGA
>CAXIBK010000099.1:0-7709 GCA_964022225.1 uncultured Paraperlucidibaca sp. | reverse complement strand
GCTCCGCCGGGCTGTAACCAAGCATTTCACAAAGCGAGATATTAACGTCTAGCCACTTTCCTGTTGGCGCTACAAGTGCCATGCCGTGTGCCGCAGTAGCAAAGGCATTGAGAAAGCTTAACTGGCTAATTGATAGTTTTTTTTCAAGCACAGAATAGTCTGAGATATCACAAGCAATGCCCATATAACCGTTAATATGTCCGTGATCATCGGTCAATGCAGTCACGGTTAAGTTAACGCGAAGGCGTGTGCCATCCTTACGTATATATGTCCAAGGCCGCGCCTCATGACCTTTGGTTTGGACTGCTCGCACAAACACATCGAAGCCTGTAACTGGCACTCCGAGCTCGCATTCTAAAGTACGGCTGTGCGCCAAAACTTCTTCGGCGTCATGAAAAATCGCAGGCGTTTGTTTACCCACCACCTCATCGGCACGATAGCCAAGCATGGCCTCGGCACCGCTATTGAAAAGAGAAATCGTGCCGTCAACATAGGTAGCAATAATCGCCACGGAGGTCGAGCCATGAACGATTGCTGCATGAAGTGCTTCTTGCTGCATCACATTGGCCTTTTTAGCTCGCCAACGCGATATAAATGACCACATAGTCGCTAGCCTGATTCAACCTATAGTTGCAGAATAGCAACTATAACGCCCCCGATGCTGTGCAAGCATGTTGTCATAAGGTAAAACGCTGTAACGATACGCACCACTTTTACCCTCAAGGAGCGCTGCATGACGAACTCGGTAACGCCGCAAACCCTCTCTGTGTTTGATGCAATAACTCAGCGCCGATCTGTTCGCGGCTACTTAAACACAGCAGTGCCAGATAGCGTTTTGCGCTCAGTGTTCGAGCTAGCTCAAGCTGCGCCATCAAACTGTAATGTGCAACCTTGGCAGGTTTATGTTGCCTCTGGTGCGACTCGCGATAGCTTGCGCGAGCGCATGAGCACGGGTGCTATGACTGGTCGCGCGATGACGCCCGATATTGGCTTTATGCCATCCACCTCTGGCGAGCACAAAAATCGCCAATACGCCTGCGCGGCGGCGCTCTATGGCGCCATGGGCATCGCTAGAGAAGATAAGCTTGGCCGCATGAAAGCCACTTTGCGCAACTTCGAGCTTTTCGACGCGCCGCATGTTTGCTTTATTGGCATGGATAAAAGTTATGGTATCCCCATGGCACTCGATGTTGGTATGTATGCGCAGACCTTGATGTTATCTATGCACGCACACGGCTTAGGCAGCTGCGCCCAAGGTTCAATGGGTTACTATCCAAACGATGTGCGTCAAGCCTTCGGCATCAGTGATGATATTCAAATCCTCTTTGGTATTTCATTTGGCTACGAAGATCCGAGCATTCCAGCCAATGCTGCGCGCACCGTAAGGGCGCCACTGAGCGAAAGCGTGCAATTTAACAATGCGCCAGTCACCTTTTCCGAGGCCTAGACTTAAGGCCAGCCTCATTGCTTAGGAGCGATTCATCATGACTGATGACGCCAATGCTGAAAAAAAGCCACGCAACAACTCGACTACTAAGCCTGCCGCTAAAACGACAAAGGCAGCATCTGGCTCAGTGATAAAGCCTAGCGCGCAAATCACAAAGCCAAAACCCAAGGCGCCAGCTAAAAAACCTGCCGCTAAACCGCGCGAAGCAGAAACTATCGTTGAAATTGAACCGGAGACTGAATCCGCCCCTGCAGAGCCGCTTGCGCGCAAAAGCCGCTCACTATTCGATGCCGCCGATGATGTCCGCATGTCCGCTAGACGCGTTATGGGCACAGCTCGTGACGCTGCCGAGCAGGCACGTTATGTTGCAACAGAAGCAGCTAAGGAGGTTGCCAGCATGGCCAGTGAAACCGCAAAAAGCGCCGCTGAGATGGCCAATGAAAGTGCACGTAATGCGCTACAACGAGCCTCACGCAGTGCGCAAATTGTTGCTCAACTTGCCGAAGATGGCGCCAAAATGACCGCCAAGTTGGCCAATGACTCCGCTAAAGCTGCCGGCCAAATGGCACGTGAGGTCGCCATGCAGATGGCACAAGCCTATCTGCGCAAATCGACCATTACGCTGCCACTGCCAGAAGCACTGATCAATAAGCAGATGCGCAATCTTGCCGATCGCCATGCCAGCGTCGACTATCTCGCTATTTATTGTGGCGATGATCGTGTCACTGTCGCCATCGACGGCCACCACAACCGACTCGTCTACACCATCGAATTAAAGTTCGATGTCTTAGAATGCAAAGTCTCACGCAATGCCCAATATATTCGCGTGCGGCAAGTTGACGAGACACTTGACGCGCAATTTAGACAAACCAACTTTGTCGCCAACTGGACGACTAAACAGGTAGGACGTGGCGCATTTTTTGTCGCCAATAGATTGCCGACCAAGTCACCTGTGAACCAAATCATGCAAGATATTCCTGGCGTTGAGCGTGAAGGTCCACGACTCTGGCGCATCAACTTACAAGAGTCTGATCTTGGCGATCTGCTGCAAAATCGCTCATGGATGGTGGAAAAACTATCGAACCTAACGGAGTTCGCTGCATTGCCCGGACTAAGCACATTGCTCGATAGCCAAGAGCTACTCATGCAACTGGTTAATCAGTTTGAAATTCGCGATGTTCGCGTTCGGCCTGGTCGCCTTGAACTGCTCGTTGGCATCGCTTCAGCCAACTAAGTACTGGTGATTTTAGTGCATAAAAAAGGCTCCTATTGGGAGCCTTTTTTAACGGCCCTTAAAAAGTAGCCGCTTATGCATCTAGATCAATTACAGACCTTGCTTCACCAACTTCTTCAAACCAGCGCGAATCGGCGAGCCTAAAGCCAGCTTTACCAGCCAGCCAGTGCCAGGTAATGCTGAATCAAAATCGATGGTGTAGTGCAGGTGCGATGATTTGTTATCGCCAGAAAAACGCATGATGCCCAAGTGATTTTTCACCGGGAAACCACCACGGGTAATGGTGTATTCAATCAGCTTATTTTTCTCTGCCTTAGTAACGGTTTCTTCCAAGGATACACCGCCGGGCAGTGTCAATTTACGAACCGAACCAACGCCGTTAACGCCAGCTTTGCCATCTTTAATACGGCGAATTTTTGCCGGCAAAATTAGGCCTAGGTTTTCATGATCGCTTAAATAGCTATAAAGCTTATCAACCGAAAATGGGAAGTTTTGAACTATATCAACACGATTTGCTGGCATAAATACCTCTTTTAATAATGTGCACATGCTTTGAAAATAACCGTGGTCAGATTAGCACATGACGCACCAAAGCTGACAACACTGGTTGTCGATACTCATCGCTCTCATTCGCCAAATGATGGCCTGCACCTGGCACCATGATAGCGCGCTCCACATACGCTCTCTTTTCGATAAAACCTAGGTTATAACGCCAGTCCACGGTGTCATCGGCTTCGCCTTGCACTAGAGAAATGGGGTATCGGCATGCCGGTAAAGATTGCAAATGCTTATCCCAGCGGATCATCGCTCCAACCCATTTCAGTGGCACTTCACGCAATTGAAAGGGATCTTTATGCCATATCAAATCAATGAATTCGGGGTCATGACTACTGTGCTTAAAGTGGCGAGGAACGCTGCGCTTAAATCGACCTAATAACTTATAAGCGGTGGTTACTTGGCGCCACTTGGTGATACGAACTAGCGGCGCCCAGAGCTGCACGCGAGCAAAGTATGGCCGCTGGCCATTGGCCAATGACGACAAAACATGATCAAACAAAATCCCGCCACCCGTACTCTGGCCAACAGCAACCCAAGGCTTGGGCAGCTGCGGTGAAAGCGCTGCAATTAGGTCGTGCAACACTTCTTGATAATGGCTGAAGTCATCAATTTCGCTGGGCTTGCCCGACGACAGGCCATGACCAGGCAAGTCAATAACCACTACAGCGTAACCTTGCGCCAAACCGGCGCGGATGGGGTGTGTAAACAGGCCCGCATGATCAAAATAGCCGTGCAAAACTAGCAATGTTCCGCGTGGCTGTATCGGCGCTTCAGGTAGAAAAATCTGCGTGGCTATGTCGTAGCCCCAAGCCTCAATTGTGCCAATGTCATGGCGTGTAGGGTGTGGAGCTTCGAGACTTAAGCGATCTAGGCCGTAAAACTGAGCGTAATCTGCTAGGGCTTGAGGCCATGGCGCGCGCACGTCCAAATCTAATGGCTTTAGTGCGCTGCGCGCTGCGGTCGGCGTAAAGCTGCTCACACTCGCTCCTTAGGGAAATGGTATAGGCAATATTGCTCGCAATGGCCCCAGTGGACTGTTAGATACCGGCGCAGCTCTTAAAATGCCATCAGGAGTGCGCGGGCCGCCATTCGTAATAATGGCTTGTTTCGCCGCCTCTGTCCCCTCCCAAGTGCGCAAAAAACCCTCAGCCGAGTTAAATACATCCTGCAAATCTTGTGCACTACCCTCAAGCTGAACTTCGCGCACAAAGCCGCTCATCATGCCGTAATGCGCACTGCCGTCCTCATCTAAACTCCATGTACGACCTCGACCTTGATCATCGCGCTCTTCAGGTTGATCAAAACGCACGCTCTGTGGGCTTAGTGCGCGCATCGCCGGTAGCTTATTCATAAAGTCAGGATCAAATAAGCGGTAGGGATACTTCACTTCCTTGCCTGTGGCGATATTGCTGCGTGGACTCGCCTGCGCCGACAAACCATTGGTGTCGGTGCCAAAGCCCATGCTGAATAAAGGCCTAGGCTCAGGCAGCTTAGACCACACGGTGCGCAGCTCTTTGATGTCTTTAATCAAGCCTGGGCCATTTCCAAGACTGGGGAAAATAAATCCACCGCCTTTTAAAATACGCTCAGCTTGATCATTGCTAGTGCCACCAAACGTGCCGTGCGTTGAAACCAATGGGTAGTTTTTAGGCTGCGCTTCAGCAAGCTCCAACACCTGGGATTTAATTTCCAACTCCAAATGATCAATGTCGAAAATCAAGCCACGGCGCATCATTTCTTGGTATGCAAATAGACCCATCGGCGTTAGCCAACGCGAGTTACATTGTTTTTTCGCGGTATAGCACGCTAGCGGCCCACCAGGGCGAAAACCTTGACCAAGATATGGGCAAAGAGGATCGCCTATGCCTAACATTCCTAAGGGGTTATCGATGCCGCCAACATCAAATAAAACCGTTGGGCTAATGCTGGTCATTTTGGCACCACCACTGCTACCAAAAAGATAGCCGGAGAAGCCCTCTTGCCCCTCTTCCGGGCAGTCGTATGTGGTCCAAAACTCACCCGTTGGGCGCTCAGCAGACTGTAAATAGCCTAAAGGTGATATTTGTGATGGATTACCTAGCGCACCGGCAAGTGCATTGATTTCTTTCGACGGAATACCGCCAGAGTTTTCGCGATTACCAACGTTTAGGATCATGCCGTCGAAAATGCCGTTACCACCAAAGGCATTGTCAAACTCATGAATGGTGATGATTTGCCGAACGCCGAGGCTGGTTAAACGATCGAGCTGAGCTACAACCTCCTCCTTATCGCAGGCATAGCTATTTTCAGTAAGACCGGTGCCTGTTTCTTCGAATGGCTGCTGCTGGCGCAGAGGGTTGTAGTTCACCTTGCAGTTGAGCACATTGGAAATTTCAATTCCGATGACCACTGCCAACTTGCCATCCGACACGACATTTCGCGCCTCTTCTGGACTTAGAACGATACGGAAGAAACCTTTGCCACGACCACCGTATTGCGCATCGATATAGTCTTGCAGCGCATATAGCGTACCAATCTGATTGGCCCCGTTATTCATCTCATTGCAGTCGCGCAATGGCTGGCGCGAAATATTGCGCTGCAATTCACACAAAGTTTCATTCTCGACCACATCATTAACCATGATGCGCAAGCCAGATTTCCATGCTCGCTCAACCCATTTCCAATAAATTGCTTCATGAGTGAGGCTTTCGCGTGATGGCCAATCGACAAGCGTCGGCCAACCGTCGGTGCTGTGACCATCAAAATCATTAACGAACAAACTACCGATTAAATCCAAGAAGCCATTTGGCCCATGTGTTTCTTCACAATCGCTTAAGGCGTGGGTGACACCAAAACGATGGAAGGGAGAGCCATGCTCAGCGCCTCCGAGGAATGTTGTAGCGCTTAAATGCACGTGTACATCGGCCATGCCTAGCACCGAGCCATCGGAAGTCTGACCCTTGAAGGTTTCGCCCACGGTATTGTCGTGTGCCTCAGGAAATTCTGCGCAACCTGTGGCTGGCACGAGAGCAAATTGCTGAGCTGGACCTTCTGCTGCATTTGCTAAAGCGAGTTTGCCGCCATCAGCAACACTCAGCTGCTTCAGCGTTTTGGCTTGCGAGAATACATAGCGATCGCCCCGCACTAGCGGGTCATTGAACTGGCGATATAGTGTGATGTCGCTGGGGTTTGGCTCTGTGTCGTAGAGCAATGCTTGCGGATAATTCGTGGTATCGCCCGCGACGCGCAAGCTGAACACATTATTGTCATTTGCGGCACTCAGAGCATTTAAGCCTGCACCGGACACAAGCTGCTTGTCTCGGCTATAGAGTAAATAGCTTCCGAGTGACGACGGCTTAAAAAAGAAAGGCTCAGACGCACTTAATGTTGCCGCAGTGGCATTGAGCTGGCCATTCGCTAGGGTAATGAAACGACCATTAGACAACGACTGCAGTGCAACACAGCGGTTAGCGTAATCATAACGTGTGGGCTTTTGGCTAGGCTCGGGTACATCAATGTCTGGCCCTGGGCCAGGCTCTGGGTCGGTTACATTATCCACTACCGAAAACACGGCGTTTTTGCTCTCGCCGCAAGCAATTAGCGTAATGGCCAAATAACTAGCGATAGCTAGTTTTAAGGCGCGAGTAAATAAACCCTTGTTTAAGTTGAGCGTTGTCATAACGGCACCTATTATTTTTCTTATTCTGCGATTTTACATGATTACGCAGTCGCAACCTATATATGTTTCGACCATGTCAATTGTCGCGTGCACAAATTGATTTCCGTGTATTCGCATCGCCCAGCTTGGCAAGCCATACTAGGCTCCTGAAATGAGGTATTCATGCGCGCATTGCTCGCCTTTCTGCTTAGTGCTTGGCTCAGCGCATGCTCCACGCTGGGTGTGCTCTCGCCCATGCAAGATGGCCGTCAAGCCATGCTCTCCGATGATCCAAAACAAAGTGAGATGGCATTTGCCAAGGCGATAGCTGCCATTGCCGCTGATGATGAGCGCGCACTTGTTTCAGCCAGCGACTCGGCACGCACGGGTGTGGCTTTAGTCAGCAATGACAACTTACGGCGCTATCGCGTAGCACCATATGAGCGACTGTTTTTACACAGCTATCAAGCGCTGAATTATCTAGCATTAGCGCAGCCACAAGCCGCCGCCGTTGAATTGCGACGCGCCGATGAGTGGCAACGCACGCAGGCATTAGCTTATGCTGAGAAAATCAGCGAAGCCGAGCGCGAAGGTGGCGAGTTAGTGCCATCAAGCAATGCCGATCTGAGCGCACTCGATAACGCCGCAGCACGCGTGCGAAGCAGCACTCAACATACCGGCGCTCTGTATTTGTCCGGACTTTTTTATGAAGCACAAGAGGCGCTAAACGACGCTTTTATCGATTACCGTGCCGCTTGGCAGGCTCAGCCTAGCAACGCTCAGCTCGCGAGCGACACCTCACGCTTAGCCAAACGCCTACGCTTCGATGACCC
>CAXIBK010000098.1:0-7805 GCA_964022225.1 uncultured Paraperlucidibaca sp. | reverse complement strand
ACACCAGAACCAATAGCCCCTAGCACTTCATCGCTGGCGCCAAAGACACCCTCAAATAGCTGGAATTTCTCTGCTAACAACTGATACACACGTGCATCAGCAGCATTGCTGAGATCGACAAAGTTGACCACAACCACGTCGAATTTCTGACCATAGCGATGGCAGCGGCCAATGCGTTGCTCAATCCGTTGCGGATTCCAAGGTAGGTCATAATTAATGACCAATGAGCAAAACTGGAGGTTGATACCTTCGGCACCAGCCTCAGTAGCAATCATAACAGTGCCACTTTCCTTAAAGTGTTCTACCAGTGCTGCACGAGTATCGGCCGTTTTAGAGCCTGTAATTCGGTCACTCCCTTCGTGCTTTCTAAGCCAATCTTTGTAGACTTTCTGAGCGCGGGCATCACTATTACTACCATTAAAGAGAACGATACCCTCGCCATAAAAGGTGCTCTCCAATAGTGACAGTAGGTAGTCCTGTGTGCGTCGTGACTCGGTAAAAATAATAGCTTTTTTGGGCGCGCCTAGCCGCTCTAACTCAGCAAAGGCTCTATCCAGTGCCGTCAGCAGCGCCTTGCCTTTGGAGTTATCCTGAATTCCGCGCGCAAGCCTCGTGAAGTGAAGTAACTCTTCGATTTCTTGCCGTATGGCTTCGCGAGTATCTTTTGATGATGGCTCACGCTGCGCTTCACCTTCCTCCCACTCATCTGCCGTTTCATCTAAGCTTTCAAAGTCCTCATCAAAGGCCTCGGCCAAATCCAGCTCATCGCCCTGCTCGTCTAGGAGTCTCTGCAAGCGCTTAGCCATGGTTTCCAATGCCCCGGCAATGGCATGCGTTGATGAAGCCAACAACTTCCACAGCACCAAAGAGATCAGTTGACGCTGGCCATCAGGCAGAGCCATGAGGTTAGGCCTGCGTAAATAATCTGCCACAAGCGATGACAGTAACTGCTCCTCAGTGGAGGGCGTGAATTCCTGGACGATAGCTCTGCGCGCTGTATACGGCACATATTGCTGTACCTGCCGACGCAACGTGCGTTTACATAGTGGCGCAATTCGAGTGCGGAGACCCGCAAAAGCCTGCTCACGATTTACCTGACTGAACTGCGCCCTAAAACTATCGATATCCCCGAAAACACGATCGTCGATCATGCTTACTAGGCCGTATAGTTCCAGCAGGCAGTTTTGCATAGGCGTCGCAGTCAGTAACACCTTGTGCTGTACATGATCGAGCGCACCTTTAATAGTTTTAGCGATAACATTGCCGGTTTTGTACACATTGCGCAGGCGATGCGCCTCGTCCATTACCACCAAATCCCAGCCGAGCATCTTAATGTCGGCCGCTTTAGATTTGACAAACTGATAGGAGCAGATAACTGGGCCTGGTTGCTCAAAAGGGTTCTTGGTGCCTTGCTTACGCTGCGCGTTATAGCTTTTCGCCTCAAGAATCACGCTTTGCAGATTGAACTTATCCTGTAACTCTTGATGCCACTGCTTACGTAAGTTTGCCGGCACAATAATTAGGATTTTGCGTCGACGCTCCGCCCAGCGCTGGGAAATCACCAATCCTGCTTCAATGGTTTTCCCAAGGCCAACTTCATCCGCTAGGATGACACCTCGTGATAACGGGTTCTGACAAGCAAACAAAGCAGCCTCAACCTGATGAGGATTTAGATCGACCTGCGAATCCACTAACGTTGAAGCAAGAGACTCCATGGAGTTGCTAGCAGCACGCCGAGTAAGCATCCATGCGTAATACAAGGATTGGTGGGGAGTGAGCAAACTGTTGGATAAGGTTAGTTCTGGCACGTGTACGTCCTTGTTATTTTTTATAGACCTTTACTGTCTTAATGACGTCACGAACTTGATCCTGGCTGTAGCGAGCCTCAAGATCAGCTAGATAGAGCAGGATAGCTTCACGCGCATAAAATGACTTGGTCCTTCCTGTTCCTTCAGCTAGTTGGGCGAGCCTTTGCTCAACTTCGGGCGGTAGTCTGACGGCTAACATACTGTCCTCACAATTTCGCTGTCATACACGTATAACATATGGATATTTAGTTAGGCGAAAATATCGTCTTAGTAAGCTGTTTATGCCCGCGGTCATGGCATGACCACGGGTTTAGACTCCAAACTTGTTTCACTTTCTTCATCAGTTTAGTTGCTGTCTGCCACTAAAGAAAAAAGGGGGCTTTGCCCCCTTTGGGCTCATAAGAACCCACGCTCTGCGAAAGATACCGTCTTGAGCCCACCGACCACGATATGGTCAAGCACTCGCACATCGACCAACGCCAATGCTTCTTTCAAGCGCGTCGTTATCTGGCGATCTGCTGGACTTGGTTCTGGGTGCCCAGAGGGATGGTTATGCGCCATGATAATGGCTCCGGCATTAGCCGCTAATGCCGCTTTCACGACCTCTCTTGGATGCACTGATGCACTATCGATTGTGCCTCGGAACATCTCGTTGTAGCTGATTAAACGATGTTGGTTATCCAACATCAGGATGGCGAAGACTTCATGCTCGAAGCCAGCCAACTTCATGCACAGGTAGTTCTTTACTGCCTCTGGTGAGGTAAATGCCTCACCGCGCTGCACTTTACCTTCGATGACATGACGCGCGGCGTCCAAAATGACATCTGACGATGCTGGTGCGTAGCCACCATTAGCATCACGAACGAGGAGCATCGCTCCGTTAACAGCATTAAATTGCGACATGGTAGATCTCCGATCTGCAGGCGGAATTGCCCGAGACCGGCGGAACACGTTGCAGCGCAGCTGTCAGGGATCAATGACGGCGTAGCCGCGAGCATGCAAAGCACGCGGAGTCCTTGACGGCGAGAACGACGTGATACGGTGAAGGGAACAGCAAGGCCGACTCACTCCCCTTAACTCAACTCAGGTTTTGAACGAGGGCACGGATACGCTTTTGCTTTTGGCAAAGCCTAGTCCTGCGATAGCAAACTAGGCTGCGCAGTGCGCCCACGCACGAAGCTAAGGTGCGAGTCTGGCCGCCCACGGCCAGACAGATGAAGGCTGGCGCCAACGCCAGCCGCAATCGTTCGCATCCCGTGACGCAATAGCGCTCACGGGATTGTAGGTCGTTCAGACCTGCAACCAAGGTCGGGATGACGCGTCCCCAGACGCGTCAAGAGGGGCGGCCACCCCAGTGGCCGATTCTCGTGTCCGGCCTGCCGGCGTCGAGTGCCTGCACTAGCAGGCGCGCGACTCCCGGCTACCCGGGCGGAAAAGCGTAAGGCAAGCCCTGTCCGGTACGGGACAAGTCGAGACGCAAGCGTCTTGACGCGTGGTGCGAAAGCGCGACCAAGCTGCAGGGCCCAACAAGGGCCGTAGTGCAGCCGGTGAAGCCGGGAGTCGCGCGCCAGCGCCGACGCCGGCAGGGTGAATTGAGATCGCAGTGAGCGTCCAGCGAGTGGAGATCTCAAGAGGGCTTGCCCTCCAAGCGAGTACGTCGTCCAGACGGGCCGCGCGAGGTGAATCAAGGGTTTCGTGGCGTTCAGCCGCGTAACCCTTGAGAGGACGGCTCCTCTGAGGAGGTATCGACAGATGCTGAGTCAGGCTTTTGATGGTAAAGCGAGATGGGAAAAAGCGATGGGAGGTACGCCAACCCCATCTCATTTCACCATCGCAAAGCTTACACACAGCACTAAGTCAGGAGGCTTGTAAGCGCCTTACATCTACAGATCGCATAGCCAGATCGGCCTGAGCGGTCGTCATGTAATCAGCATAGTGCTTGGCGAGCTCACCTGACCAAGATGAGACTTCGTCAATTATCGCAGCAGCAGAGCTTAGCGTGTGCCCAAAGTGTGGCGCATAGCTAAGCAAGTTTTGTCTGCCGATCATTTTGCCCAACTTTCCAGGCTCCATGGATAACGTAGAGGGTGGCGCTCCATCAAGACTTGGAACAACGTCATACATAGGCGACAAACGCCACTGCCCTGCTTGATAAATAATTGCATGGTTCTTCGGATGATCATCATCGTTACCTACAAACGCATTGAAACACATACGCAAAAATAGCTCCTGAAGATCCGACTTAGGAACACCACGACGGCGCATTTCATCTGCAACTACCGCATAACGCCAACGCTCCCGGCCTGCAGCCATTCGCCAATCACCGTCGATCAGCGAAAGCGCACTTAACATGGGTAAGCGCTGAATCACACCATCACTTGTAAGCACTCGGTCGAATCGATCAACCAAAAGAACGCTGGTAGTCCCACGATGCAGGCGCGTCTTTGCTACTCGCATACCCTTAGCTGCAGCAAACATCATGCAGGCATGCTCAAACACGGGGATATCAGGGATGTCATGCTTATCTTTAGGCTTTGCAAGAACAACGCGACCATCATCCAAAAGCGTAACTTTTGGGCGCGCCCCACCAAGTGATGTTCGCTGCCTAGCTGCACGGAGTGCGCTGAAAGAAAGTTCATCACCGGATTGCAGTCCATCCGCAAAAGCAATGAACTCATCCAGCTTATCAAGCTTTTCAGGCCGCTTGTGACTATCCGTCGGCTTCCGCGTTGTCCCTACCAAGAGAGAGCCTGCGCGATCAACATTCGATGATTTCAGCAAGTACTCAATGCCGCTGAGCGACGAGGACCCTGAACTATAGGCAATCACGCGCTCTCCCCAACCATCAGGTGCGGCATCACGAATGAAACCCGGAATGCCATCGTTTGTCTTAATGTTGGCAAAGGGCTCCGAGCGTAATGGATAGTGAATGGGATCTGGCACCCACCACCTCTGCTCAACATATGCTGGGCTGTAGATAAATTCACCTACACCTCTCTGATCAACCTCTAAGCGACCCAAGGTCACTAGGTCATCTTGTCCAGGTGGCTGCATGTAAATATAGGCACGAAGCATCAGAAATCATCCTTGGAGAAAGATGGCAACCGCACACGCTGCGTCATAGCAGCGCGATCCACTAGTTTGCTTTTATCAATCGGGACAAGAGAGGGCAGCAAGCCTAAGTGCCAAAGCACATGCAGCACTGAGCCCAGCGCTACTACCGGCTCACCACTCTCAATCTTGCGTAGTGTCGCAAGAGAGATTCCAACTTGCTCAGCCAAGTCAGATTGGCGCAACCGAAGTGCTGACCGCCTTTCTTTTACAGAAATAGCAATAAATTCAGATACTTCTTCGCATTCTATGGGGAAAAATTTATTTTTAAGCATTGCTAAAAAAACCCTTAAGCGACTTAAGAGTCACTTTAGCACCCTTTAAATCAAAAAACACTCTACTAGATGTCCATGACAATTTTCTCGTATAAAGAAAATATGCTAAAATTTAAGAACAATTTTTATTGACTAATATCCCATGGGGCGCTAGCCTCATTGGCAAATGAGGCTAGCGCCCCATGGGATCCTTAAGAATACTTTATCAGCATCCTATACAAGCACACCACCTAGCCTCGCAACACATCATGTGTTGGCCAGTCCGCTAAAGCGCTAACAATGAACCGCGCCCTATGCTTATCAGTGATCTGGACGCGCTCACCCAAGACCGGCACAGAATGAACGAGACCGAACACTCGCTTCAAACGCTTGGCAAATTTGCGATCCGGCACAACATAGTGCACTGCGTCATACTCCCCTCGCTTAATAGCCTGCAGATATGCCGAAAAAATTGCCTCATAGCGTTTAAGAGTTTTCACGTGCCGCTCAATCTCGATAGCAATATTTCGACCATCAGGCGAAGCCACTACGGCATCGGGCCGCTTGGCTAAGCCTCTTGGCAATAGAGACTCTGAAGTCCAATCTGACCAGCCAGCACGAAGCGCTTTTAATCGAACACGTTGAATATCAAGATGATGTGGAACTGCCAACGCCGAAAGTCTTGATGGTTCAAAATATGCCCTTCTCTGCATTAGCTCGTGATCACTCCACGCATAGGCAAGACCATGCGCGGTAATGCCCCAAAGCACTTGTCGCAAAGGCTCCATTTCATGCCTCACGACAAATTGCTGCCGCTCAAGCTGCGCCATTGTTTTAGAAGTCAGTGCTGGCGACCCGTTCAACAATTCGGTCAGAACCTGCGAAGATGACCATGTCTCATCACGCAGAAAGCTCAATACAAGATCATGCCGATTGGCTTGACGCTCCACTCGCTCTTTATAAGATTTAATCAACATCGAGCAAACTCCCTCCAAGCGACTGCTCATGATTAAGCGATGGAGGATCCTCACCTTTAAGGTCAACTTTAAATGCTGCCACATCCACTCGAATTGGCGATGTATAGATAAATCGCGCATGCCCAACTCCAAAAAGGACAGCAGCTCTTTTTGGCAGCATTAACAGCTGATTAATATCCACAAATGGCCGTTCGGCTTGCCGCAATGTTCGCTGAGACTGCTTCTCTGTTAGGCCCAAATTACGCTCAATTGTCCTTGTTTCATCGTCGACTAAGATTGTCCCGGATAACTTAGATAGCCACAGTGCAGTTTCCGGATCACGAGCTTGGTAAGCTAATTTAATCGCGCAGTTCTCAACCACCGCACCGATAACAGCCTGAGCGCTCAAGTCTCGGCCACAATCCTGCAAATCACCTAGCGTCTGATGTGCCACAATTACGTGAGCGCGTTTGTCACGAATTGCGCCCAGCGCCTCTATCGCCGGCCTAGAAAGTACATATTTAAATTCGTCCAAAAACAGCACGACGTGCCGTGCGGTCGCTCTATCGCGACTTTCAATTGCCTGCATACATGACAACAAGAAGATTTTCTGAAGTTTGAGAATGCGAGGGTTTCGAGTTGAGCCGCGCACGTAAATAACTGCACCAGCTTCTAATAACGTTGATATATCAATGCTCGTCGTTGCTTTTAAACAAGGAGTAAATACCAGCTCCTCTAAGTCTGCATAAAACTTTCGTGCGGTTTCGACGAGCTCTTGATTGGCTGCAAAAAAGTCAGCAAATTGCTGATGAATAGGCCCAGGATATTTACTACAAAAGGCAGCAAAACGGCGTGCTACTCGACGATCTTCAACTCTATACACATCGGCATCTGAGCCGGTATCTCCCATCCCGAGTCCAGCGGTTAAAAGCTCCTCAATCTCCTGCTCACTTTTTGATAAAAATGGATTCCATTGCGCCTTCGAGCCTGTCAGGTCGATGTAGACAAAAGAGACGTTTGCCTTTTTTGCTCGACTCACCATTACAGCAGGCAAAAACTCATCCGACTTAGGATCTATAACCACCACTGCCTCACCTTGCTGCAGCGCTTGAGCTAGCAAAACACCCGCTGCCACACCCTTACCAGACCCCGTCGTTCCTACAATTTGCGCATGGCTACTACGCCAATCATCGGTAGGTATATAGATCGGCTGCTTATGCTCATCAATCCCGATGAAGACTCCTTTTTTAGGACGAAAATACTTCTCTGGGTCGTAGGCGTCTTCCAATGCTCCAGGTAGCACTTGAGTAACAGTCCTAATGTCAGTACGGCCGGCACGCTGACGGCCAAATGACTTCGTTAAGATATTGGCGAACCAAGATCCAAATTGCCCTCCAAAGCGGCTAAAAAAGAACAACGTTACTACTGGAGCAACTAGTCCACCAAAAAACCAATAAGCCAACTCGTCTGGAACCCTAACTCGATGGCCAGCAAGCGCCTCTGTCATTTCAGGTAGAGCAAACAAAATTGGCAATGCTAGTGCTGCGGGCAGGACAGCAGGCCAAGCAAAGATCACCCATAAGCGTGACTGCCTGAGCAGCCAAACAAACAGTAAGCAAATGCCGCAAATAAGCCCCCAGTACTTATGGCCGGCCAAGAAAAGACTGACCCACCCC
>CAXIBK010000097.1:0-7870 GCA_964022225.1 uncultured Paraperlucidibaca sp. | reverse complement strand
GCGTAGGCGCGACAAAAGCTGGTAATGGCGTTTCATAATCCAAGGTTTTGGCCGGCGACACGATAATCAGCATGAGAGCTCCTACATAGCGAAATGGCATGGGCATAGTATAGTCACGCCCTCAACTCCAGCGGGCAATCGTACAAATGATTGTCTGCATTAGACAGCAAAGAGACGCTTATGGTTTTAGCCGACGCCACCACCTTGCCTATTATTGCCGACAGCCATCAGCGCCTAAGTGCTCGCGTGTGGCGTATTACTGCCGCCAATCCAAGCATCATGACTGGGCCTGGCACCAATACTTATCTGCTTATTGGCCAAAGCTGCGTAGCCATGGTTGATCCAGGCCCTGCCGATGACGCGCATTTAACAGCCATGCTGGCAGCCATCGCCGAGGCCGGCTTGGCGCTGACGCATATCTTGCTCACCCACACGCATCGCGACCATTCGCCGGGCACGCAGGCGCTGGTCGCCGCTACTGGCGCGCGAGTGTGTGGCATGCCGCCTTTAGCCGAAGACCCCAGCCAAGATCGCGACACTGTAATTGAAGAAGTCTTGGTCGATGGTTATCGCTTTCAAGAGCTAGGTTGGCCGCTTGAAGTTATTCATACGCCCGGACATGTTGAAAACCACCTCTGCTTTCATTGCCCTGATGAACAATGGATGATTACTGGCGACCATATCATCCAAGGCTCAACCGTGGTCATCATCCCTCCACATGGCCGCCTTGGCGATTATGTTCGCTCACTGAACAAGCTATTGAATCGGGGCATTGAGTACTTACTGCCGGGGCATGGCACAGTAATGGCTAATGCCGAAGCTGTAGTCGCAGGCACGGTAGCGCACCGCCTGAAGCGCGAAAATAAAGTCATAACTGCGCTGGCTCAGCACCCGCCAGCCAGCCTCGCCGACTGGGTGCCCATTGTTTATGATGATGTCTCGCCTCACTTGCACCCGATTGCGCGCTTCAGTCTCTGGGCGCACTTACTAAAGCTCGCTGAAGACGGCGTAGTCACAGAGATCGACGGCATTTGGCAGCAAGTGCGCTAAACTCGCGCCCATAAAGTAACCGCAAGGATCGTTAGTTCATGGTCGATGATCGCCTAAAACGCTTAAAAACCGGTGCCTTTGAGCGCCGCTTTTCTATTGCCAAAGCCTCGCTCGTGGCGGGCTCGCGCATGGCCGCCTCCGCTGCCGGTTCATTCTTTTCAGCACCAGAAAACCGTGCCACAGCCCGTCGCCAAGCCCTGGCTGAACAAGCCGAATATCTTGTCGGTGAACTGGGTCAGCTCAAAGGCAGCGTGGTGAAAATTGGCCAAATGATGGCGCTTTATGGCGAGCACTTTTTGCCCGAAGAAATCACCTCCGCCCTGCACAAGCTCAACGACTCCACCGCCTCACTGGAATGGGAAACTCTCGAGCCCATCGTGCGCGAGCAACTTGGCGATCGCTTCGATGATTTAATCATTAACCCCGAGCCATTAGGGGCTGCTTCTTTAGCGCAAGTGCATCGCGCTAAACGCCGTAGCGATGGCGCAGAAATGGTGCTGAAAATTCAATATCCCGGCGTTGCTGACGCCATCGATAGCGACTTAAACCTTGTCACCAGCATGCTCAAACTCACTCGCGCCGTGCCACAAACGCGCGAATTTGAAGACTGGCTTGATGAAGTCCGCATGATGATGCATCGCGAGGTTAACTACCCGCTAGAAACCGAAACCACTCAGTTATTTGGCGACTACTTAAAGGATGATCCGCGCTTTATCGTACCCAAGGTCTACCCTGAATACTGCGGTGACAAGCTCATTGTGATGTCATTCGAAACCGGTGTGCCCGTCAATAGCAGTACCGTGATGGAGCTACCACAATCCCGTCGCGACGCCATCTCGCTTGCCGCACTAGAGATCTGCTGCCGCGAGGTTTTCGTTTGGGGCCGACTACAAACTGACCCCAACTTCGGCAACTACTTAGTCAAACTGAGCGATGACGGCGAGCATGATCAAATCGTCCTGCTAGATTTTGGTGCCGTCCGCGACTTTCCCGAAGAGCTGCTGTCATTAGCACGCAACCTAACCCGTGCCTGCTTCAATCGTGACCGAGAGGCCATGACTGCAGCCATGACAGGCTTCCGCTTCCTCGACAACTTACAGCCTAATGTTCGAGAAGGCTTTGTTGACTTAGCACTACTAGCCTTTGAGCCTTTTGCTGCCAATGAGTTTGTACCAGCAGAAATCCTCAACGCCGACGGCCATTACTGCTGGGCAAAAAGCATGCTGCATAAACGCGCGGCGACTCAAGCGGCACGCTCAGCGGCGAGCCGTCACTTTAGCGTGCCACCAAAAGAGTTTATGTTTTTGAGTCGCAAACTGATGGGGGCCTACACATTTATGACGGTGATGAACGCCCAGCTGGATGGTCGTAGCCTACTAGCGAAATACCTCTAGCAAGTGCCGTTATAGCAGCGGCCACAAGGTTTTGCAGGCGCCCACTGCTAAGATAGCAACGCCGGCTATTTCAACCAACGCCAACATCCCCATAAAACCGTGAACCAACACGCCAGGCAAATGGCTCTTACCGAGCACATAGGGTTTGGCGAGTTGGTTGCGCGTGTCGTTTAGCCAGCCATGAATCATGTAAGTAACCACAGCGTTAGCAAAGAAGAATAATGGTCCAGCGGTAGCCCACCAAGTCATCGTTGGCGAAAATGGACTCAATGCCGCCAAAAATGCGACTAAAAGTGCCGAATATGCATACATCAGCGATGATCTATGCGCAATATCAACATAGTACGGTGCGCGCGAATGCGGGCTCATTGCTATCGCTAAATACTTCCATAAACCTGTCAACAAGCCTGTCATAAGCAAGCCAGCAGCGGCCAATAACGCCAAACTAATGCTACTCATTTGTAACTCTGCTTGAGCGAAAAGCTGGCTCAGCACTGGAAAATCTGTATTCAGCATATTTTATTACCCTTATCTCGCAAAAAGTTTTGCAAAGCGTCACATTGCGCATTATGTTAGCGCGTGACTAACCAGTCGCACGCTTGCCAGCACTATTTATTTCACTGACGACCGCGCTTAACCGCCAGCGTCATTTACCGCTTGCGAGCCTAACCCTTTTTGAGGACCGCATCATGCGCTTTACCGAAGAACACGAAGCTCTACGCCGTACAACACGCCAATTTGTCGAAAACAACATCAACCCACACGTTGATGCTTGGGAAGAGGCAGGCCGCTTTCCTGCCCATGAACTATTTAAAAAAATGGGCGATCTCGGCCTACTCGGCGTGCACAAACCTGCTGAATTTGGCGGCTCTGGCCTAGACTACTCTTACAATATGGTTGTTGTTGAAGAGTTAGGCCGTATCGCCTGCGGCGGCATCCCCATGGCCATTGGTGTGCAAACCGACATGGCAACGCCAGCGATTGCCCGCTTTGGTTCAGACTATTTAAAAGATAAATTTCTGCGCTCTGCCATTGCCGGCGAAATGGTAGCCGCGATTGCCGTCAGTGAAGTGCATGCCGGCTCTGATGTCGCCGCTATCAAAACTAAAGCAGTAAAAGATGGTGACGATTACGTCATTAATGGCAGCAAAATGTGGATCACCAACAGCTTACAGGCCGACTTTTTCTGTTTGCTTGCCAACACTAGCGATGATGGCCCTTACAACAACAAATCATTAATTGTTGTGCCATCAAAAACACCCGGCATCTCCTTCTCCAAGCCCATTGATAAACTAGGCCAGCGTAGCTCAGATACCGCTCAGGTTTTCTTTGATGACGTGCGCGTGCCACAGACCAATTTGATCGGCACTGAAGGCATGGGCTTTATGATGCAAATGCTGCAGTTCCAAGAAGAACGCATTTTCTGCGCCGCCAGCGCCTTAGGTGGCATGACCAAATGTGTTGAGCTCACCGTAGATTACGCACGCTCACGGATGATCTACGGCAAGCCCTTGCTCGATCAGCAGGTGGTGCACTATCGCTTAGCTGAGCTGATGACAGAAATCGAAGCTCTACGCGGACTAACCAGCTCAGTATGTGAGCAGCATATTGCTGGCGATAACGTCACCATGCTCGCCTCAATGGCCAAGCTCAAAGCTGGTCGCCTGATGCGTGAAGTCACTGATAGCTGCTTACAATACTGGGGCGGCCAAGGCTTTACTTGGGATAACCCCATTGCCCGCGCCTACCGTGATGGCCGTCTAGGCTCTATCGGTGGTGGTGCCGATGAAGTCATGCTCGGCATTATTTGTAAAACCATGGGCACTCTACCCACCAAAAAACGCTAAGTCATTCGCATAAAAACTTGCGAGGCATGAGCTTCGCCGTTAACTTAGCCGCCACTTTAGGCGGCTTTGTTTTAGCTAACCCCCAATATTTTGCAGAGAGTTCGTATGTCTACACCCCATGCCGATGTCATTAGCCCACTCGATGTGGCACGTAAAATTCCTAGCCTAATTCGTAAAGCGCCACGCATGATTAAAGGCCTGATGATGGCCAACAGCACTGACACCAGCACCCCACTGGGCTTGGCATGGGCATTTGAAAAGTCAACTCAAGAGCATCCGCACGGAATCGCACTGTATTACCAAGATCAACAGTTTAGCTATTCACAGTTCAACCAGTGGGCTAACCGTATTGCTCACCACTTTCTAGCTCAAGGTCTGAAAAAAGGTGATGTGGCCGTAGTGTTGATTGAAAACCGTCCAGAGCTATTAGTGACGGTATTAGGTTTAGCAAAAATCGGTGTGGTTTCGGCGCTAGTGAATACCTCTCAAACCGGCAAAGTGCTGACACACAGCATCAATTTGGTTGAACCAAAAGCCATTATTGTTGGCGCCGAATGCGTGCAAGCTGTCACCGATGTTGAAGCCGAGCTAACACTTGATAGCACGCAACGCTACTGGCTAGCCGATGCGCCAACACTGGAAAAACCTGGTCGTGCACCGAAAGGCTGGCGCAGCTTGGCTAAAGAAATTGCCCATTGCCCCAACTACAACCCGCCAACTACTCAGAAAAATTTCCGCCCCGATGGCCTGTTCTACGTCTACACCTCCGGCACTACCGGCCTGCCAAAAGCCGCTGTGTTTAACAATGGCCGCTGGATGAAAGCCTATGGCGGCTTCGGCTACACCTTCAACCTCAATGCTGATGACGTGCTCTATGCCACACTGCCGTTCTATCACGCCACTGCCATGGTGGTGTGCTGGAGCTCGGTACTAGCTGGCAACGCAGGCATCGCCATTCGCCGTAAGTTTTCTGCAAGCGAGTTTTGGGATGATATTCGCCGATACAATGCCAGTGCCTTTGGTTATGTCGGCGAACTTTGCCGCTATTTATTAGAAAAACCCGCGAGCGAAACTGACCGCCAGCATCGCGCCACAAAAATGGTTGGTAATGGTTTGCGACCATCAATTTGGGGTGAATTCAAAACCCGTTTCGGTGTTGAAGAAGTGGCTGAGCTTTACGCTTCCTCCGAAGGCAATGTTGGCTTCACAAATATTTTTAACTTCGACAATACCGTGGGCTTTTCACCAATGCCCTACGCCCTCGTCAAATATGACAAAGAGGCTGAGGCTCCAGTCCGCGACAGCAAAGGCTTTATGATTAAAGTAAAGCGCGGCGAAGTTGGCTTGCTCATCGGTGAAATCACCGACAAAACACCATTTGATGGCTATACCGACAGCGGTAAAAACGCTGGCAGCCTGCTCACCGATGTCTTCAAGAAGGGTGATAAATACTTCAATACCGGCGACTTAATGCGCGAAATCGGCTTCCGCCACGCTCAGTTTGTTGATCGCACTGGCGATACTTTCCGTTGGAAGGGCGAAAACGTTTCCACCACCGAAGTTGAAAACATCATGACTGCGCATGTCGACTTAGCTGAGGCCGTAGTTTATGGCGTGGAAATCGCCAATACCAACGGCCGCGCTGGTATGGCTGCTATCACGCCGCATGAAGGCCACGAAGTGAATTTCGGCACACTGCTAACGCATGTCAAAGCTGAACTTCCCACCTACGCCGTGCCGCTATTTTTACGCGTGAAAATGGCCATGGAAACTACAGGTACCTTCAAGTATCAAAAGTCTGGCTTAAAAAATGAAGGCTTTGATCCAAGCAAAACCGGCAACGAAGCAGTCTATGTCTTGCTGCCTGGCACACAAGAATACGTGCTGCTAACAGCAGAAATGTACGCGGATATTCAGGCTGGCGCTTATCGCTTCTAACGTAAGAACGCACAATAAAGCGACAAACGAGCTACCCACGGGTAGCTCTGCTGTGCTGATATAGTGTTCTGAGCAACAATCTGAGGTGATGCGTGAAGCAACTGACTTTATGGCGTAAACGCATCGCCGCCGCTTTGGAGTGGAGCGCCGTCGACAAAGGCCTGATTTTAATGGCCATGGCCATCCCACTGTATTTGCAGTATCTGTGTTGGTCGCTTTTCGTTATTAACCGCCCCGATCGCGACCTACTCGTGCATGTCGATGTTATTCGGCGTGTTATGGAAGTTGAGCTCTTACTCATTGCCGTCGGCTTGATGATTAGCGGCGCCGGCCTATTTCTACGCAAGCGACGACCAAACTTCCTACCCTTCCAGCATGCCACGCTACAGTATTACTCGCTCAGCCTAGTACTGATGAGCTACTCCATCGGCACCTTATCGTTTCCCGTAGGCATTGTATTACTTGGTGCACCAATCTTTGGTTTTATTCTGCTTGATCGTTGGGCAGTGTGGTCGGCGGTACTATCTTCGGCCTTGCTGTTGTTTGTGCTCAACTACGCTGCTGCCGCTGGTTATATTCCATACGCCCCAAGCAAAGTCACGCCTGCGTCTGCGCACGCCTTTAGCTTTTGGATGCTAAGTGAAATATTTTTCGCCGCACCATTTTTAATTTTGATCACCTTTATGGCAGATCAGATGCTGACATGGTGGCGCGCGCGTGAAGACCATATTCGCTTGCTGAGCCGCAGCGATGGCTTAACCGGCTTGGCCAATCGCCGGCATATTTTTAATGCCGCCAATACCGCCGCTAGCGCGTCACGAGACAGCAGCCCATTAGCCTGCGTGCTACTCGATCTAGACCATTTCAAACGCGTGAATGATAGCCACGGCCATGCCACCGGCGATCGTGTCTTAAAAGCCACCGCTGAGTGTTTAACCGCCATGGTGCGTGCTGGCGATAGTGTTGGGCGTTATGGCGGGGAAGAGTTTTTAATCATCTTGCCAAATACCGATGCGACCGAGGCTCATGCGATTGCTGAGCGCTGTCGAGCAGCCATCAAGGCACTCATCGTGGTCAATGATCAGGGTGAGCCTGTCGCCATCAGTGCCAGCTTCGGCTTAACGCTGCTGAGCACGAGCGATAGCTCAATAGATGCCGCCATCGCTCGTGCTGATGAAGCGTTGTATCAGGCCAAGGGCAATGGCCGTAACCGTGTCGAGATTTTGCTGGCTAGTTCTGGCACCGTGCCCAGCGATGCCTTTAGCAAAAACCGAAGATAAAGGCTTATCTTTGCGTGCTGTCTTGTCCGGCCTTAATCTCAGCTTGACGCTTCAAGCCAGCTTTGCGAAACATCCCCAGAGCTTTCGCGCTAGTCTCTGGAAATAAGCTCGCCACCTGTGCCGTAGCGCCACGCCATGATGGCAAAGTGACTTCCATCGGGCGCTTATGCCAAACCGGCCCAACAATCGCATCCACCACTTCCTCTGCACTCAGAGCACGCGGCCCCGAAAACGTTAACGCGGCTTGCTCACGGCCTTTTTGAATATCTAGCATGGGCGTTTGTACAGCATCAGGGCAGACGGCAGTGACAGCAATGCCGCCGCAACAGTCAGCACCGGTGTACTCACCCTTGCTCCTGCC
>CAXIBK010000096.1:0-7870 GCA_964022225.1 uncultured Paraperlucidibaca sp. | reverse complement strand
ATGCCCGCTTTGGTAACGAAGCAGCCACTTACCTGCTGACCAAAAAAATGATCCAAGCAGGCGCTTCCTGTATCCAAATCGAAAACCAAGTGTCGGATGCGAAACAGTGCGGCCACCAAGCAGGTAAAGTCACGGTTCCACACGAAGACTTCTTGGCAAAAATCAACGCCGTTCGTTATGCATTCTTAGAGCTCGGTGTTGAAGAAGGCGTGATCGTTGCGCGTACTGACTCCGAAGGCGCTGACTTGACGCAAAAAATCCCTGTCTCGAAAGAGAAAGGTGATTTGGCTTCGCAGTACATCAGCTACTTAGACACGCAAGAAATCGACATCTCCGAAGCACAAGATGACGAAATCCTCATCAAGCGTGACGGCAAACTGCATCGTCCAAAGCGTTTGGCATCTGGCCTGTATCAGTTCCGCGAAGGCACACAAATCGACCGCGTGGTGCTCGATTGCGTCACCTCGCTGCAAAACGGCGCTGATTTATTGTGGATCGAAACACCGACGCCAAACGTGCAAGAAATCGCTCACATGGTTAACCGCGTGAAAGAAATCGTGCCAAACGCGAAGCTGGTCTACAACAACAGCCCATCGTTCAACTGGACGCTGAACTTCCGTCAGCAAGCCTATGATCGTATGGCCGCTGCTGGTAAAGACGTGTCGGCCTATGATCGCGCCAAACTGATGAGCGTTGAATACGACAACACCGAGTTGGCCAAAGATGCAGATGAAAAAATCCGCACCTTCCAAGCCGACGCAGCCCGTGAAGCAGGCGTGTTCCATCACCTGATCACACTGCCTACTTACCACACTACTGCTCTGCACATGCACGAACTGTCCAAAGGCTACTTTGGCGACCAAGGCATGTTGGCTTATGTGGCTGGCGTACAACGCAAAGAGATCCGCGAAGGCGTGTCGTGCGTGAAGCACCAAGCCATGGCTGGCTCAGACATTGGCGATGATCACAAAGAGATCTTCGCTGGCGAGCAAGCACTGAAAGCCGGTGATGACAGCAAAAACACGATGAACCAGTTCGCTGGCTAATCGTGATTAACCGTTAAATTAACGGTTAGAAAAGCCCCGCTTCTGCGGGGCTTTTTTTGGGGGCGGCAACCCAATAAATACGCCCATGAAACTCAAATTAAGCATCTGATAGTAAAGAGGACAAAGTAAAACCTAACGAATGTGAAACAACTCTTGCTTAACTAGTAGAGTCTATGGAAAACTGCGTGAATAATAAAAAAATAAGAGGTTTTCCATGCCTGTGTTCCGCCCTGTCGCACCGTCGCGTGCGCTATCTTTCTCAATTATTGCATTAGCGCTCTCGTCTACTGTCAACGCCGGCGGCTTAGACCTACCAACTATTGCTGCTGCGCATCAAGGCACAGCGAATGCCAACGGTGCCGCGGCTAACGACCCATCTTTTCTTTACTACAATCCAGCAGGTCTCGCCCATATGAAAGGCGGGCTACAAGTTTCTCAAAGTTTTTCAGCATTGTTTTTGCGCGGCAAAGTTGAGGCCGATCTAGCAAACACAAGACATGGCGCAGGTACTAGTGGTCAAGCAAATAGCGGAGACTCTGTTGCAGATACAAACACAGGAGCTCCCGGCTCTTTTTGGCCACAAGTATTAGGCGCTGGTGGAGCGTTTGTTTCCATGCCTGTTAATGACATGATTACAGCTGGCATAGGTGTTTTCGCCCCTGGTGGCGGCAATATCAACTACAAATCAGACTGGGCTGGTGCTTACCACATCGACAGCATTGCAATTGAGCTCATAAATATCAATCCATCAATGAGCATTCGTTTTGACGATATGCACAGCATTGGCCTTGGTGTCAGTGTGATTGGTGGCCACATTAAACAAAAAAGCCAAATTGATGTTGCTGGTGTTTCGCCGTTTTTGCTAAGAAGTGCTTTGGATAGCAAATCATTAAGTCCTGGAGGGATTCAGGCCATTGGTGAAACATTGGGCGGCTTGTTTGGCGCTGCATGTAACTCTGATGGCTTAGTTGGAGGAATTACTTCAGGTCTTGGTTTATCGCCTGTGCAAGACCTTGTGGATGGTCTTTGTGGAACAGTTGTGCTTGATACATTAGGAGGCCTTCTAACCGAAGAGGGGTCAAATGGCAGCGCCACTGTAGAAATGTACGGATATGGATTTGGCTATAACTTCGGTTATATGTTTGCACCATCAGAGAGAACGCGATTTGGTATTGCCTATCGCTCCGAAAGCAAAATCAAACTGCGTGGTACTTTAGAATGGGACTTGGATGATCTTCAGGGGTCTACAGTTACTAACGGTATTATTGCCACCCCTATAGTCTCGCAGCTTTTTAACAATGGCCAAACGCTTGAGGAGTACTTGCAAGATTATCTTCGTCCCGACACAACAGCAAAAAGTGAGTTAATAATTCCAGCTCGAACATCAGTAAACGTATTCCATAAACTCACCGATAAAATCGACCTAATGGCCGACTTTACATTTATTGAATCATCGGCTGTGGATAAAATTAGAGTTAGTTTTAACGATAGAGTTGATCCTAATGGAAATACCATTAAACAAGGTGATGCAGGTCTAGATACAAACTGGGATGACTCTTATAAAGTTTCAATTGGCGGTAACTATCACTGGAATGATCAGCTAACTTTACGAACAGGCTTCCAGTTTGACAAGACTCCTGTTCCCTCAGCAGAGTTTAGACACCCGGGCGCGCCAGATAGTGATCGTTATATGTATGCAATTGGTGCCAATTACAAGGTGAATAACAATTTAAGTATTGATGCAGCTTATAGTGTCACGTTCTTAGAGAACTCATTGTCGAATTACACAGAGCGTTGTCGCACACTTACTAGAGATGATGAAAATGGCAACTATGATCCAGATGGCGAATCATGCACAGCAAACGGCGGTACATTCAGAGGTCGATTCTACGACACCGCCATTCAAGTCCTTAGCGTGCAAATGAACCAAAAGTTCTAATGCGAAAATATAAAAAAAACCGGCAAACGCCGGTTTTTTTTATATGCCAAAATTAAGAGAGCTAATTCAATGTTACATTCACTATAGGCAGCCGCCCTTCTTTTATAGGCTTATCCGTAGACATACGTTTCGATTCTAAACTCTCAAAGTTAAACAATTCACGATCGCCTAACTGTGATGGCGAAACATTCTGCGTTGCAGTAAACATACTATCTAAACGATTAGGATATTTCTTGTCCCAATCTCTTAGCATTTCATTGATCATGGCGCGCTGAAGGTTTTCCTGCGAACCACAAAGATTACACGGGATAATCGGAAATTCCTTCAGCCGAGCAAACTCAGCAATATCTTTTTCTTTGCAATAAGCCAATGGCCTAATCAAAATATTCTTACCATCATCCGATAGTAATTTTGGTGGCATCGCCTTTAAACGGCCGGCATGAAACATATTCAATAATAGTGTCGCCATGATGTCATCACGATGATGACCAAGGGCAACTTTCGTTGCACCAATCTCTTGCGCAAAGCTGTATAAGTTGCCTCGGCGCAATCGACTACAAACAGCGCAATAGGTCTGCCCTTCCGGTGTTAATTCTTTAACGATGCTATAGGTATCTTTTTCTAAAATGAAAAATGGCACACCACGTTCAGTTAAATACTTTGGCAATACTTCTTCAGGGAAGTCGGGCTGCTTCTGATCAAGGTTAACCGCGACAATCTCAAACTTAATGGGCGCACTGAGCTGAAGGCTCAGCAGCATCTCCAGCATGGTATAGCTATCTTTGCCGCCAGACAGGCAAACCATGATCTTGTCGCCGTCCTGGATCATATTGTAATCGGCGATAGCTTGCCCAGTGAGTCGACGTAAGCGCTTTTGTAGCTTATTAAACTCAGTACGCGATTTACTTTCAGCGGGTTTGGTTGTTTGCATGATGTCAGCAGATGTGGACATATCAGTGCCTAGGCATTTCATAAGTGAAGCGCATTTTCGCGAAAGCCGCTGCCCATGTAAACCTAGCTTAGGTGTCAAAGACCTCTTTACTCATTATAAAGAGGCCTAGTTGATATAACTTAAAAGCGCTGGTTCATCTGAATGCCGGCAGAGTGCACATAGGTATTCTTAAATACACCACGGAAAGTGCCGCCATTACCTGTGCACTGCGTTGTTGATGTGGCGCCATCCGCGGGTGCTTGTGAAAGCAAATAGCCCGATGGATGGCAGTCATCCGTATAGTTGGCCGCCGCATCTTCAATCACGATGTAGCTATAAGCAAGATCGATATCCAAGCCCTTCCGTGGCGAGATATTCGCACCCAAGGAATACACAAAGCGGTTGTTATCCGGTAGCGCAGCATGACGTGCCTCTGCATCCGGCAATGGTGTTTGCTCATAACCAAAACCGGTGCGCAGCATAAGCTTGTCATTGACGCGATAATTTAGGCCAACAGCTCCTTTAAATGTGTCACGAAAGCGAGTGTTAACGACTGCATCACCTTGCGTAATAGTGCCATTGGGCCCTTCTCGATCTTCAGCAACAACGCGCAATTCTTGAATGCGGCTAGTACGCGTCCACGTTAGCGAACCCATAAGCGCCAAACGCTCATTGACCTGATGAAATAATGCTGTACCGATAGACTCCGGCGTGACTATTTTCAGCTCCGCCTTTGAATCAGGCCGCACATAATTCTCAACATAATCCCGAAGCTCTATACGATTAGTTAATGCACCAACGAGGGATAATAAGTTGCCCTCACGTACACCAGTGATGTCAGGTATCGTGCCCGAAACATCGCTAAAGTCCCAATCATAATCAGCTTTAATGGTTTGGCGTATCAATGAGCGATACGTTAGGCCAAAGCGCGTACGGTCATCATTGAAACGATACATATAACCTGCATTCCAGCCGAAACCATAGCCAAAACCCTCTATGGTTAGCGAGCCCTCACCTTGTGCCTCAGACACTAAAGGCCCTGCGAGTAAGTTAGCTACACCAGTACAGGTAGCGGCAGTTATACCGCCGATTAGCGGTAAGCCAGATGGACTACAAGCTAAGCTAGCGCCTGTTTGAATAGTGCTCTTGCTAATGCCGTATGCCGCTTCTTCGACATCGGCGCCTGCACGTAGCTTCATATGCATGATTTGTGCAGACAAGCCAAAGCCAATGCTGTGCTTATCATCAAAGCGTATAGACATCGAAGGGTTTATATTGACTGTCTCAATCGTGCCTTCATCTTGAAACATCCGACCAACCCAGTCCGATTTATAATTAACATTGGCACCATAGGGAACAAAAATGCCTAGGCCTAAGGTGATGGTGTCGCTATAGGGCATTACGGCGTAAAACTGCCCTGCGGGGATGGCTTGTGGATGATAGCTACCACCGTCACCACCAGTTTGGTACTCAGTACCAGCGCCATTCGTTTGACGTGTCGTACCTGCATTTTCAAACTGCCCCCGAACAGACAAAACCTGTCCGGCTTGCGAAATCATGGTTGTTTTGAGGCGCGCCATCCCGGCAGGGTTGAAGAATACCGTTGAAGCATCATTAGCTTCAGCGGCATTAGCTTGCGCACTTCCCATGGCACTAGTTGACTGCCATGGATATTCAAGTCCTGCAGCGTATGCGTTAAAAGAAATGCTAGCGATAGTTAATAAAACTAATGACTGACGAACAATGTGACGATGCATTGAGCACTCGATAATCTGAGGATGAAGTTTTGAGCCTGACAAATGTCAGAACTTGCAAGTCAGACAATCATATCGACCATTCGTCATCTGGCAATGCGATATTGTCAGACAACAAATCTAGTTGGTCAAAAGCTACACAAATAGCTTAAATTAGTTCGGCACAAATGGCTGTTAGCGCCGAACTGGGGTTTTTCGCCCGTGTAATTGGACGACCAATCACTAAGTAGCTGGAGCCTGCAGCCATGGCCTGAGCTGGCGTCATGATTCTGCGCTGATCATCGCCTGGGTGGTCTGCTGGTCGAATGCCGGGGGTAACTAAGACAAAATCTTTACCTAAGCGCGCACGAAGCATTGAGGCTTCATGGGCCGAGCAAACCACGCCATCTAGGCCACAACTTGAGGCGAGATCGGCCAAAGCAACGACCTGCTTTTCAGGGCTTTGAACGATGCCCACCTCTCGTAAATCAGCAGCCTCCATGCTTGTGAGTACGGTAACCGCCGTGAGCAAGGTGCTGTAACGACCTTTTAGCAAGGCCTCGCTTGCCGCTGCCATCATACGTCGACCACCACTAGCATGAACATTGACCATCCAGACGCCGAGATCAGCAGCCGCAGCTACTGCAGAGGCTACCGTATTGGGGATGTCATGAAACTTAAGGTCTAGAAAAACGTCGAAACCACGCTGATGTAGCTCACGCACGAGATTTGGGCCGGCATAGGTAAATAGCTCTTTGCCTACCTTCAATCGCGCTTTTGTTGGATCTATATCATCGGCAAATGCTAAGGCTTGCTCAGCGGACGTGAAATCTAAAGCAATAACAATTGGCGAACGTTTAACGCTATTAATGACTGACATAAAACGCCTGATTAATACACAGGTGGTGGCGCGGGTGGCTCATGGCTACGCGCAGCGAGTGCTTGTTGGCGCGCAGTGTCACGCTCCTGCGCCAGTGCTTCGGCATCGGCGGCCTGGGTCGCTTCTTGCGCTCTCGCCTGCTCAGCCTCACGTGCTTTACGCCACATGCTTAGGCGAGTGCTAAAGCTGCCAGCGATGAAGCCAACAATGACGCCAACGGTTAGCGACATGAAAATAACAAAACCAGCATTTACCGGGCCAGTATTGGTAAACAATAAGTTCAGGCTGACAGAGTCGTTATTAACAATAACCATCCAAAACCCGGTAAATAGAAAAATGAGCATAAAAGCCCAGAAAACAGCCTTTTTAATGGCAGTCATGATTGATTACCCTCAATGGCCGTGTGACTAGCACTTTCATCGACGCGGTCACGTAATGCTTTGCCGGGCTTAAAGTGAGGCGAGCTTTTCGCTTGCAAGGAAACCGATTCGCCAGTCTTTGGGTTGCGACCAATGCGAGGCGCACGATGATGCAGACAGAAACTACCAAAGCCGCGTATTTCAATGCGCTCATTGGTGGCTAGCGTTTCTGACAGCTGCTCAACCATGGTCTTCACAGCAAGCTCCACATCTTTACCTGTGAGCAGCGTTTGACGAGCACTGAGGCGCTCGATGATGTCTGATCGGGTCAATGTCATTGTGGCTCTCTCATTTGCGCGAAATAGTGAAAAATCAACACACTGATTCTAAACATAAAAAAACGGGAGTAGTCACCTACTCCCGTTTATTTTTACCACAGATCGCTAAGATCAGTTACCCATTTGGGCCTTAATCAAGTCACCAATGGTCTTAGGACCAGCGGCATCTTCTGGCTGATCTTTCAGATTGGCAATCGCTTCGCGGTCATCAGCTTCGTCTTTGGCTTTCACCGACAAGCTAATTAAGCGAGTTTTACGATCGATGCTGATGATTTTAGCTTCAACTGTATCGCCAACAGTCAGATGCTTAGTAGCATCTTCAACGCGATCGCGGCTTAGTTCAGAAGCGCGCAAGCTGCCTTCCACACCGTCCATGACTTCGATTGTTGCGCCTTTAGCGTCAACCGATTTCACGGTGCCTTTGATGATGGCGCCTTTGTCGAACTGGTTCACGAAATCGCCAAATGGATCGCGCTCTAATTGCTTGATGCCTAAAGAGATGCGCTCACGTTCTGGGTCAACAGACAAGATGGTGGCTTCGATTGGGTCGCCCTTCTTGTAGTTGCGTACAGCTTCTTCGCCTGGCTCATTCCACGAAATGTCGGAGAGGTGAACCAAACCATCGATACCGCCGTCGAGGCCGC
>CAXIBK010000095.1:0-7982 GCA_964022225.1 uncultured Paraperlucidibaca sp. | reverse complement strand
ATGCCTAAGGCTGAAGGCGAGTTTCAGCTGGTTTCTCGCTATCAGCCCGCAGGCGATCAGCCAACGGCTATTGCGGGTTTGGTTGAAGGTTTACGCGACGGCTTAAGTCATCTCACGCTGTTGGGTGTTACTGGTTCAGGCAAGACATTCACCATGGCCAATGTCATTGCGCAGATGCAGCGACCAGCGATCATCATGGCGCCTAATAAAACCTTGGCGGCACAGCTATACGGTGAATTTAAAGAGTTTTTCCCGAATAACTCGGTGGAATACTTTGTGTCTTATTACGACTATTACCAGCCCGAAGCTTATGTGCCGTCTTCAGATACCTTCATTGAAAAAGATGCGGCGATTAACGAGCACATCGAGCAAATGCGTTTGTCCGCGACACGTGCATTATTAGAGCGTAAAGACTCCATCATTGTGGCCACGGTATCTGCGATTTATGGTTTGGGCGACCCTCAGTCGTATATGAAAATGCTCTTGCATATTGCCCGCGGCGATCGCATCGACCAGCGCGGTATTTTGCGGCGCTTGGCCGAGCTGCAATACACGCGCAATGACATCGAGTTTTTTCGTGGCTGTTATCGCGTGCGTGGTGACATCATTGATGTGTATCCTGCTGAGTCAGATGCTCAGGCCGTACGCATTGAGCTATTCGACGAAGAAGTGGAGTCGATTTACTGGTTCGACCCGCTAACCGGTGAGTCGCGTCAGCGTGTTGCACGTGTAACGATTTATCCTAAAACCCACTATGTGACGCCGCAAGAGCGTATCCACGCCGCTATTGAATCGGTGCAGTCTGAGCTTAAAGAGCGAGTTGAGTGGTATCGAGCCAATGACAAATTGCTCGAAGCGCAACGTATTGAACAGCGCACCAAGTTCGATTTAGAGATGCTGCAGCAGCTTGGTTATTGCCAAGGCATCGAAAACTATTCGCGCTATTTATCGGGCCGTGAGCCGGGCTCGGCCCCGCCCACGTTGTTTGATTATGTGCCAGCTGAAGCGCTGCTGTTTATTGATGAGTCGCACGTCACTGTGCCGCAGATTGGCGGCATGTATAACGGCGATCGTTCGCGCAAAGATAATCTAGTGACTTACGGTTTTCGTCTGCCATCAGCGATGGACAACCGACCCATGAAGTTCACTGAATTCGAGCGTATATCGCCGCAAACTATTTTTGTCTCAGCCACCCCTGGGCCATATGAGGCCGAGAAAGCTGAGGCGGTCGTTGAGCAATTGGTACGACCGACCGGCTTGGTTGATCCTGAAATTGAGATACGTCCAGCCAGTACACAGGTCGATGATCTGCTCTCGCAAATTCACACGCGCGTTGCTGTTAATGAGCGAGTTTTGGTGACGACGCTGACTAAGCGCATGTCGGAAGATTTGAGCGAGTACCTCAATGAGCATGGTGTGAAAGTGCGCTATTTGCACTCCGACATCGATACAGTTGAACGCGTTGAAATTATTCGTGATTTGCGCTTGGGCGTATTTGATGTGCTCGTCGGCATTAACTTATTGCGCGAAGGCTTGGACATGCCCGAAGTGTCTTTGGTGGCTATTTTAGACGCTGATAAAGAAGGCTTTTTGCGCTCCGAGCGAGCCTTAATTCAGACCATTGGCCGTGCCGCGCGTCACTTAAATGGTAAGGCGATTTTATATGCTGATCGCATCACGGGCTCTATGGAGCGCGCCATTGCCGAGACTGAAAGACGCCGCGATAAGCAGTTGGCATTTAACCTTGAGCACGGCATCACGCCAAAAGGTGTGATGCGCCCAGTCAGCGACATTTTGGAAACCTACGCGGGGGCAGCCGCAGCGAACGGCGGTGGTAAGCGCAGCAAACGTGGCGGCGATCGTTCTGGCAGCTTGGTGAACTTACGTGATCCGAAAGCTATTGCTGCTGAAATTACCGTGCTAGAGAAAGCTATGATGGCTAGTGCGCGAAATTTGGAGTTTGAGGAAGCGGGGCGTATTCGCGATCACATCGCACAGCTACGGTCACAGTTGTTAGTGGCAGGGTAATGCGGTTTTTGCCGTATTTTTAGCCATTTACAGCGTCTGGTGCACTAATGTTGTGCACATGTCACTAGGGCAACTGTGCATTTGCTGAGCGAATGCAAACTTAGCCGACGAAAAACTGAACAAACAGGCTAAGTCATTGATTTTAATCAGCGATAAGTATTCGTTGAAAAAAGCGTCAAACGGTCAGAGGCCGCTTGTAGTGCGGACCCCGGCCGTTATCCTCGGACTTGCCCACAAAGTTATCCACAGCAATTGGGGATAACCTGCGAGCAGAATGTTTTGCGCGGTAAGTCTTTGATTATTGCGTTTCAGCAGGTGTTTTATCAGTACTAGGCAGGCCGGCTAGCGACCATCGCGCTAGGCTTTTTTGCTTGAGCGAGCCCAAATACAACCAACCATCGTACTCACGCACGGTAGTAATTGGTGCATAGCTATCGGAGCTGCTGTTTTGCAGATTAGCAACCACCTTACCATCACTGTCTAGACCAATAATCATGGCGCGATGAGCAATTGGCGCGGGCAAAACCTGCATGGCGCGAACTAGCATTTTGCGCACATAGGGATAGTCGGAGAATGCATCGAGCAGCGGGTTGCGTGGCGTATAAAGCGCGACCCAAAAGCGGTCGCTGCTATTGAAGCTTAGGTTATCGGGTAGGCCCGGCAGGTTGTCGATAAAGACATCGTGTTGACCTGTCTTGTCGCCGCTCAAATAGACGCGGCTGATTCGGTAAGCGCCGGTTTCATTGACCAGCACATACTCTTCATTTGGGCCGAGCGCGACGCCATTAGCAAACTCTAGGCCATCGAGTAGTACCGTGGTTTCGCCACTGGTGAAGTCGTAGCGCAGCAAGCGGCCATCGCCGGCATGCTCCATGATGGCCGTGCCATCTTCGCCATAGCCCCAACGGCTTGAGGCGTCACTGAAGTAGGCGAAACGGCCAGTGCTATCGACGACAACATCATCGACAAACTTGAATGCTCGATCACCCGCTTTCGTGCTGAGCACTTTGATGTCTCCATCGTTGCTGACTGAGATTAGCCCGCGAATAGCATCGGCAACAATGAGGCGGCCATCGGGATGGCGAGTTAGGCCGAGTGGTCGGCCGCCCGTGTTGGCAATGACTTTTAAGCTATTGCCATCGAGGCTGGTGCGAATGATGCGGCCATCTTCAAGACCGGTAATAAGAAAGCCTTCGTCATCAAGAAGCAGCGCTTCTGGGCCGCGAATGTCGAGATCACCGATGCGCTGAATATTGCGTAAATCATTGTTGCTTTTAAACACGCCAGACTTCTGTGAAGGCGCTTCGGGTGGTTGCCAACTGACGGGTTCAACGGTGGTTGGAGCTAGCGTTAGCCAGCCCAAAATGACGACCGGTACGGCCAGTAAGAAGGGGCGAGCACTCATGAGGCTTCCTTATTTTTTATGCACTACATAGTGGCAAATTATTGTTTTTTTGATTGATATGCTGCTTTGGGTTGCTAGTAGCAGTGCACTTTTTTAGCTTAATTTGCTGACCAAGCGCAAGGGCAGGTGTTGCATGAAAAATCCCATGACCGCCCATGGCCATGCGGGTACTGAGCAATTGCCAGGTTCGCGATTGATGGCTTTCACCAACGCGCGCGCACCAACTTCAGCGCTAACCTCAAAGGGAAGCTTGCCCGCACCCTCATTGAGCTCGGTGCGAATATAACCCGGAAATACGGTTGTCACTTTGATCGGTGTATCAAGCAGTTCGGCGCGTATGCCTTCGCTTAAATGGGCAAGGCCGGCCTTGCTAGCGGCGTAAGTGGTCAGGTGCTTAGGCAGGCCTCGGCGTGCGCTCATCGATGAGATAGTGACGAGATGGCCGGCATTTTGCCGACGAAAGATGCCAACTGCGGCTTCGCATTGCGCCAAAGCGGCAATGAAGTTGGTCTCAGCTGTGGCGCGGTTAATGGCGAAATGGCCTTTACCAATGCGCCGACCATTGCCAATGCCGGCATTAACGATGACACGGTCGATGTGGCCGAACTCGGTGGCGAAGTCTTCAAACACATCAAACACGCTATCGTAGTCATTCACATCTAAGGCGCGGATGCTGACTTTGACGCCATGAGCCTGCGTGATCTCATCGCGCAATGTGGCCAAGCGCTCTAGTCGGCGTGCGCAGAGTGCCAGATCGCTACCTTGCGCGGCAAATTCGCGAGCCATGCCAGCGCCAATACCAGAGCTGGCGCCGGTGATTAAAATGGTTTTACGCATAAAGCATTCCTAAATTATCGGTAAGTAAGTAGCTCGCGATGGCGGCCTGCGAAGTGACCGTGTTCATTGAGACTGATCAGTTGTCGTGAGCCGCGGCCTTGGCTGAGTTGGGTAAGGCCGCCGTTGGCCAGCGTCCAATTTACGTTTAATGCGGCTGGGTCAGTCAGAGCGAGAAGTGCTTGGGCAACCACTGATATGCAGCCACCAGAGGTAAAGACCCACGCGCTATCGCCACTGCCAAGGGTGTTGAACGCATCACTCACAGCGTCGTTGCAGCGAGCTTGAAAGGTGCCCCAAGATTCGTCGTAATCGCTATCGTGTTGGCCATCGACCCAACGTAATAGGGCGTCGCGAAATAGCGCAGCGAAGCTTTTATGTGGGTTCTCGAAGCCGGCCAGAAGCGTGGCGAACGCCGCACGATCGGCGTAGCGCGGTTCAAATCGCTCAAGCACTTGCTCGTGATTAAACTCGTTAAAGCCATCTAATTGAATGAGCTTTGCGCTTAAGCCAGCAGCGTTTAAGCAGGCTTCGGCCGTTTGTTTATGCCTGAGCATGCCGCCAATAAACACATGTGTCGGTGCTTCCTCGCGCTCGGCAAAGGCTTGGCCTAAACGCTCGCCTTGACGGTAGCCAAGAGGAGAAAGTTGGTCGTAATTGGCCGCGCCAAATGAGGCTTGTCCGTGGCGGATTAGCGTGAGTGCCGGCATCTTATTGACCATCCGCTTTAATGATTTGTCGGCAGCGCTGCCAGATGGCCCAGTTCACTAGCCAGAAGTTTTTGAAGGCGGGGTTATCGGTTTGTTTGTGGTAATAGCGATAGTAAATTTGCTGCAAGATGGCGGCGACGCGAAACAGCCCAAAGACTTCGTAAAACGCCCAATGTTCAATTTCTATGCCGGTTTTAGCTTGGTAATACTCAACCACTTCGCGGCGTGTCAGCATGCCATCAAGATGCGTGGGTTGGCGGCGCGTTTTACGCAAAATGCCGCCATCCGTGGACTCAATCCAATACGCTAAGACGTTGCCAAGCTCCATGAGTGGATCGCCCAGCGTGGCCATTTCCCAATCTAAAACACCGATGACCTGTGTTGGATGCGCAGGGTCGAGCACGACGTTATCGAAGCGCCAATCGTTGTGCACGATGCAGGTTTTGACATCGGCTGGTGTGTGTTTTTTCAGCCAGGCGCGAATGGACTTATAGCGAGGCACATTCCAGGTTTGTGCCTTCTCGTAGCGGTCGCACCAGCCATCGACTTGGCGCTTGCAATAGCCATCGCCTTTGCCGAGCTGTTCAAGGCCAACAGCACGATAATCGACCTCATGCAGCGCAATCAGCTGGTCTAGGGTATTGGTGCACAGCTCGCGCACCTGCTCGCGGCTCAAGCTCAGCTCTTTCGGTAAATTGGCGCGTGGGATAATGCCTTCGATGCGGTGCATAACGTAAAAATCACAGCCAATGATTTCGGCGTCTTGGCAGAGCGCGACCATTTTTGCCACTACGGGATAAGCCTCGGCGAGCGCTGCCTGCACGCGATATTCACGCACCATGTCATGAGCCGACTTCGCTTTTGTGCCGGCTGGCGGCCTACGTAAAATTAAATCGTGATTGGCGTATTTCAGGCGATAAGTCCAGTTCGATGCGCCGCCGCTGTATTGCGTAACCTCGGGTAAGCCATTGCTTAAATCGCTTAAATGCTCACGTAGCCAGCGATCAATCGCTACTGTATCTAAATCTTCTCCGGCGCGAATGGCGCCACCTACATCAATCAATGCCATTTTTTTATCTCGTGGTTTAGCGCTTATCGCGTGGCTTCATGCGTTGAATGCTGCGCTGGAAAACATAGCGGTACAGGCTTTGTGGCAGATAGCGTTTCATCAACCATAAACGCTCGCCAGACTCATGTGGCAGGATGTGTTGCTGACCTTTTTTCACGCCATCGATGATGCGCTCGGCTACTTCATAGGCATTGAGTTTGCCGCTGGCCAAGAGCTTATTCATCATCTTTTTCAGGCCTGCGTCGGTGGTGCGCATAGTGTCTTCAAGGTTGGTTGGGAAGAACGATGGGCAGACCACGCTCACGCCAATGCCAGCGTCCATCAGCTCATGGGTGAGGGTGCCGGAGAGCGCGACTACGGCAGCTTTAGTGACGTTGTAGGAGGCCATGCGCGGCACATCTAAGAGACCGGCCATGGAGGCGATATTGACGATATGGCCGCTGCCTTGGCGCTTAAAGCCGGGCGTGAAAATCTTACAGCCGCGCACCACGCCGAGCAGATTGATATTCACAATCCATTCCCAGTCGCTCAGTGGCACATCTTCAATGGCACCAGCCTGTGCCACGCCGGCATTGTTATAGAGTACGTCGATGCCTTGCCAGTCAGCTTCTAGCGCGTCGGCCACGGCTTGCAGTTCAGCCTCAATGGTCACGTCGGCATGAAAATAGCGCGGGGCAAAATTAGTGCCGGCTAGCGTTGTTAGCTCATTGAGTTCTTTTAAGGTCTCTGCACCTCGGCCATCGTGGACATCGGCAATGGCTACAGCCCAGCCGGCACGGGCATATTGCAGCGCCAAAGCACGGCCTAAGCCGCTAGCGCCGCCGGTAATAAACACACGTTGTACATCGCTCATAAAGGTGACTGCTCGGTCAAGTTGTTCTGGAGTCTAGCGGCAAAGTGGCAAGGATTAAAATCAGCCTTTGAAGTCGCGTTTGGCGATTTCAATTTTTGCGATCACGCCTTTATGGACTTCATCCGGCCCATCAGCCAGACGTAGGCTACGTGCTTGCGCAAAAAATGCTGTGAGTGGTGTATCGCGGGAGACACCAGCGCCGCCGTGGATTTGAATGGCCATATCGACTACTTGCTGCAAGACATTGGGCGCCACCACTTTGATAGCCGAGATTTCGGTCATGGCCGCAAAGGTGCCGACAGCGTCCATTTTCCATGCCGCGTAGAGCGTGAGTAGGCGGGCTTGATCGATGGCAATGCGTGCCTCGGCAATACGCTCGCGGTTGCCACCTAAGTTCAGTAGTGGCTTGCCAAATGCCGTGCGCGATAAGCCACGATCGATCATCAACTCAAGGGCTTTTTCAGCGGCACCAATGCAGCGCATGCAATGGTGAATGCGGCCTGGACCTAAGCGACCTTGCGCAATAGAAAATCCTTGGCCGGGGCCGCCAATAAAGTTCGCCACGGGCACGCGCACATTGGTAAAGGTGACTTCACCATGGCCGTGCGGTGCGTCGAAATCGCCGAACACCGGCAGCATGCGCTGGATGTCAACGCCGGGGGTGTCTAGCGGCACTAAGACCATGGAATGCTGGCCGTGTCGGCTGGCCTCAGCGTTTGGTGTGTGTGCCATGAAGATGGCAATTTTGCAGTGCGGGTCACCAATGCCGCTCGACCACCATTTGCGACCATTGAGGACAATTTCATCGCCTTCAACAATGGCAGTGGCTTGCATATTAGTCGCATCGCTAGAGGCAACATCAGGCTCAGTCATACAAAACACTGAACGGATTTCACCGGCAAGCAGTGGCTTTAGCCATTGATCTTTTTGCGCTTCGTTGCCATAGCGCCAGAGCACTTCCATATTGCCGGTGTCGGGTGCGTTGCAGTTAAACACCGTTGGTGCGATGAGACTGCGGCCAGTTTGCTCGGCAATATGCGCGTATTCAGCAATGCTCAAGCCCGCGCCTAGTTCGGCATCGGG
>CAXIBK010000094.1:0-8056 GCA_964022225.1 uncultured Paraperlucidibaca sp. | reverse complement strand
TCAGTGACTGAGCTATCGCGCAGCAAAGGTTCAATAGGGCCAAAACCAACCAGCTCATCGACTAGCTCTTCAGCTAAACGATCGGCCTCATAGCGTGAAAGTGGCAACGAGTTATCGTTAACGTAAGCGCTAAGCTTGATTTGCACATAGTCAAAAATAGCCTGACGTGTGCTCTCCAAAATATTGAAATGGTCATCGTCAACGCGCGCGATTAAGTGGCGATGAAAGCGAAACTTAATATTCGCAATGTCTTCATCGACCTTCTTCGGCGAAAGGCGGCCGCCGGGGATATAGCCCGCCATATCAGGCTCCAGTCAGCGTCTGTTTAAGCTTGGAAAGAAAACCTTTATCTGCAGCATCCTTGCCTGTTTTTTTGGCAATGGCTGGCAACTGAATCATCGATGCTAATTCACGATAACGCTTAGCTAGTGCTTCTTGCGGAGCCAGCTCAAACAACAGCTGGCCAATATTCATCGCGCGCAAGCGTATCTCAGCAGCCGCTGGAAGCTCTATGTGCTTAGCGCTGCCAAACGACTTAGCAATTGCTGAGGAGTCAGGAGAAATTTTAGGCTGGTATTGATCCACCACCACAATGGTATCGGCCATGGGCACGCCGATCTGGCGCAATCGAGCCTGAAGGTCCAGGCCAGCTCGGCAGCTGGTTATCGATTGGTCAACAACAAAAATCACGTGGTTGGCATTACCAATCAAGAGCTCGGTCATGTCTACTGTGGGCAAGCCGCAGGTATTAAACACCACATGGGTGAATAGGCTGCGCAAGGTACCAACCAGCAGGAACATCTCCGAGGTGGTGATTTCAGGAATATTCAAACCTTCCGCAGGGGCCGAAAGCACGCGTACGCCTGACTTATGACGTGAAAATGCGGTTTCAACTAGGGTTTGGTCAAGTCGACGCAAGTTACGCAGCGTGTCGATAAAACTGAACTGACCTTCCAAACCAAAAAGCAGCTGCGCCTCAGCAAATGGCACGCCAATATCGACTACTAACACCTTCGCTTCGGGAGAAGCTTTTTGAATTGCCGCTGCTAAATGCAAGGCATGGAAGGAAGACTGCAATACTGGGCGCTCACTGGCCAACACTACCAAGCTACCTTGGCGCATCGGATTTTCAATGACATCTGGCACGCGCTCACCAAGTCGGCGAACCAACCCAGCCACTTCGCTTGGACGCGAGTCAAAAGTAATAAAGTCTTTTGCACCAGCACGCATGGCTCCGAGCAAACGCTCTTGATCAATCGACTGACCAACAGCCACACAAGCCAACGACGGGCTAGCAGCCATTAAGCCTTCAATAAACTGAACATCGGCCACCCAATCATCGCGACGAATAGGCACAAAAACGATGGAGGCGGTCGCCATGGTGATGAGCTGCAACACATCATTGAGCTCACTTTGCTGCGACATCACAACGTCAGCAGTACCCTCAAGTGCGCTAGATAACCAGTCAAACTGCTCACGGTGCTTTGTGATTATTACTACGGATAAATCTTTAGCAGCCATGACTAATTACCTTGAAAAACCGATAGGTGTGTCGCCATAGGGAGATCTAGCGCGATCAAAAAACAGCGGTAATGTTTCTGGCTCATAACGCCGCCAAGCATCACCTGGAAGCTTTGGCGTCGCGGCACCAGCAGCGATAGGGCTAACCAAGTGCGGCGTAACAATCATCAACAGTTCGCTGTCTTCGCTGTTAAAACTAGTTGAGCGGAAAAATGCGCCCAATACGGGAATGTCACCTAAACCTGGGAACTTGCTCACATTGTCTCGCATAGTGCGAGACACCAAGCCACTGATGACGAAACTCTCGCCATCGCCCAAAGAAACGGTCGTATCAGTACGACGCACGCGTAAAGCAGGAACGGTTGAACCGTTCAATGTAACCGCGTTAGCGAGGTCCAACTCACTGACCTCGGGTGCGACCTTCAGACTAACCTGAGTACGGCTAAGCACTGTAGGCGTTACCGATAAACGCACACCAAACTCTTTGTACTCGATGCTTACTGAGGCATTGGCACCACCCGCACCACTGGGCACCGGGATTGGCACTTCACCGCCGGCTAAAAATGTTGCCGATTGACCACTCATGGCAGTCAATGAAGGCTGACTTAGCGTGTAGGCATAGCCTGTTTGCTCCAGCATATCGATAGCTGCAGAAAGCTTGCCGTTAGATTTTTGCAGGAAAATACTAAACGGATTATTTAAAGCTGCTGCTGTGGTCACACCAAAGTTACTGGTTAGGCGATTAAGCTCGACACCCAACTCGCGCAAACGGCTGCGGCTAAGCTCCACAAAGCGAATGTCTACCTGCACTTGTGATGGCAAAGCCTCTAACTCTTCAGGTGTTTGCGGTGCCAATGTTTGCGCTACGCTCGGCGGCGACAGCACCGCAACCTGCGTACGCAAAGGCTCAGACTGGCATTTAGTCCAAACAAACAAGCTAGTGGTGCCGACTTTACGGCCCTGCAGAAGCACTGTTTTACTATCGATTAGCGCGACATCGGCTGTTGTTGGTTCGCCAATTGAAATGCGCGTGATCTGCCCCGGCATGGTGATAGTCTCTTGCGAGCCCTCAGCTAAGCTGTAAACGCTCGGCAGCTCAGTGCCTGGAGCAAAACAGCCTGATGTGGCCGCCTGAGCTGAAGCACTAAAACCAGCCAACACAAAAGACAGAGCAATAGATGACCAACACTTGGACATCATAGTCATAGAACTTCCTTGCGCCATAGAGCGGCGAAGCATTGGGTAGACAGAAATTATCATTGCGTGGCCTGCTGGGCGTTTAAGCCACGATAAATCAAAACAGGCGGCTCTTTTGGTGCCGAAGGAGTGCTACGGGCTCGAGCCGGCGCACGAGGTCGAGCAGAAGAAGGCTGAAACTCAGACTCCAACGCAAACTCGCGCTGTTGCTTTTTAGGTACTGAAGTTTGTTTTGCCACAGACTCCCCGACTTGGCGCTCTGTAGCTTTTGCTGGGTCTTTATTTGCCTCAGCAATTGCCGCTTGCGAGTCAGCCAGCGTTTCAGCAGTTGGGCGAATGGCTAAGCGCAAAGTGCCTAAGGTGCTGATGAGCAATAAGCGCGGAGCGTCTGTTTCGGTAACGGCCAATACCGCCGTACTTGCCCTACCTCTGGCAGCCTTGCGTGCCGCCTTCTCATCGGTTTGCTCGACACCACCATCGGAGCTAATGATTTCCGAGCCAAAACTGACCACGCGTAGCGATTGCATAGCTATTTGAGCAGAGTCTTTACCACCTTGCTCACCACGCAAAAACAGCAGCACATCAACTAAGTCGCCGGGCTGCACAAAGCCGCCGCCACCGACTACTTCGCTAACAGGTATAGCAACAGCACGCTCACCCACTCTTAATAGGCGTGCTACATCGCTACCTGGCTGCAAATGGCCAAGCTCTAAAATAGTGCCGGTTAGTAGCTCCGTGTGCACAGGTTGGCCGATAGCGTCTTCGATCTTTCGAAAGCTACGCGGCGGCACTACTTTTAAGTAGTCAATAGTGAGATCTTCGGCAGTGAGCACATGATAAAGGCCGACATCCTGCTTAAGCACAACGACAGGCTCTTTACCTGGCACAGTAACTTCGGCTTTCTTTTTGGCCTCAATTACTTGCTGCTCAGCGGCCAGCGCCACTTGCTTGGCATCCTCTGTGGTTTTGTACCCCAGGTAGCCAGCCACACCAGCGCCAATGATCAATAACAACGCCAACAACATCATCACTCGGCTATTCATAGACATCCCTGACACAGACAGGCAAAAGTTTCGTGAATCAGATGCTACCAACTTACAGCAAGTTGTGGATATAGTTAGTATTAGTTCCGACAAAAATTTACATGATTACGACAAAATGCGCGCGTAGGCACTGGAAAAATAGTCGTTAATAGATACACTGTTGTCTATCCGGCAACGATACCGGAGAATTCCTCCAGGAGCTTCATATGAAAAAATTACAAGATTTGATGGCTAAACTGCGCCGCGATGAGAAGGGTGCAACTGTTATTGAGTATGCGTTGATTGCAGCATTGGTTGCTGTCGCAGTCATAACCGTCTTTACAACCCTAGGTACAAATGTTACTTCCAAAATTGGCGAAGTAAACACTGAGCTTGCTAAATAAAATACCCTCTAATCTTTTTAACAGGGCCTCTGCGCTCTGTTAAAAAGATTAGTCACATTAAAAACCAACCAAGTAATCGATCTTTCCTGCCGACCAACTAGTTTAAATTTCAGATAACTTCATTCAAGAAGAATCGAGCTCGAAAATAAGTATTTCTTATAAAAACCACTCAGGGCCTAAGTTTTATCAACAAACATACGCTTAGCGCCATAGACCCAAGCTAACCATTACGCCACAACAATGTTAGCAGCCCATACTGACATAGAACTTATAACTCAACAGCCCACCAAAAAAATCCGTGCGTTTAACCAGTGCTTATTCAATCCAAGCCACTCTATCAGTTGCACTTCATCACAAAAGTACCAAGGAACTACTGCCAAGTGTGCTTTAAAGTGCCTACACTCCTTTGAGCAGCTACACTCGACGCGAACTTCGGGCTAATCATGGCCACGTGACCAAAGGGATCTTAGGCCAAGAGCATGCAACTGGAAGATATCAAGCAACTAGACGTTAACCGACAATGGGCAATCTACTGGTATTTGCACGGTAAACGCTCGCCTGTATTTTTGTTTGGCCTGCCGCTATTAGCTGCCGTTTGTGCGCTGTTAGCCACCATGGTGTGGCAACAAACGCCCGCATTAGCTACTTGGTTTCAATCGCTGCTAAGCCTACAAATGCCCACACTTCCAAGCACGCTGGGCAAGCCGCTCGCCGTGCTAATTGCCTTGGCTGCCCTAGCTGTCTATCTTGCTAATGCAGCTGAGCTGGCTTGGCGCAAAGAGCGTGATGCTAAAAACACACTTAAAGAACGCACAGGGCTAAACCCTAGCGACCTAAATCTCAGTGCACTAAAGGGGTTCCAGCCTGACCTACTCGATGGCTTGGAAACACGAGCTAGCCCTTCGGCACCATCGCCCACGCCGTCAATTAAGCGCGAGCGAATAGCGGGCCAGCTCTAAATCAAGCCGTTAGTTCAAAACCCGCAAAACCTCATCGCGCCGATTACAAATCAGCGCCACGTCGCAACCTGCTGCCAACGCCACATCTACCCTATCTTGAATTGGCCCAACGCCCACGGCGCCTTCCATGCATAGGTCATCGGAAAACACTAAGCCGCGAAAGCCGAGCTGCTCACGCAACACAGTCTTGAGCCAAAATGGCGAGAAGCCTGCGGGTAATGGATCGACCTGCGGGTAAACCACGTGCGCAGGCATGATGCCATCTAGCTCAGCCGCCAGTGCAGCGAAGGGCTTAAGGTCGTAGGCTTCGATCTCGGCCCATGAGCGATCATCCACGGGCAAGGCCAAATGCGAGTCGGCAGCCACTGAGCCATGGCCAGGAAAGTGCTTGCCAATGGTCATCATGCCGGCAGATTTCATGCCGCGCATAAAGCCGCGCAAAAGCGCGATCGCGGGCTCTGGCTGTGAATGAAAGGCACGGTCGCCAATGACGCCGCTAACGCCTGCATCTAAATCTAAAATTGGCGCAAAGCTGAAGTCGACGCCTACCTCGCGCACTTCTCTGGCCATTAAGGCGCCGCATTCAAACGCTGCCGTTACTGCTGCTTGCGGATCAATGTCGTATTGTTCGCCAAAGCGGCGCATGGCTGGTAAGCGCGTAAAGCCTTCGCGGAAGCGTTGCACACGGCCGCCCTCTTGGTCTACGGCAATTTGCAGCTCAGGCTTTACCGCGCGCATGGCATCGGTGAGTTCACGAATTTGCGCCGGTGTGTCCACGTTGCGGCTAAATAAAATCACGCTGCCAACATTCGGATGCGCGAGCACTTCGCGGTCTTCCGCCGTTAGAGTCAAACCACCCACGTCCACCATTAGTGGGCCGAACATTGCCGCCATTGTTACTCTCCTAAACTGCGCATGCGGTTGAAATAATCTAGCGCGGCACATATGCAATAAGCCGCTGACAATACCGCAGTACTAGCCTTTCATCTATGCTTTGATGAGACGCTGAAGAAATTCATTAGCGGTGCTATTATCGCGAGATTGCGTCGCCTAAACCGACGTCCACACACACCAATCAGTGCCAAAAGCTTATGCCCACGCTGCCCGTCTCGCCCCTTTCCCGTGCTGTGAATTCAAGATTTTTATCACGCGTTGGCGTGAGAATGTGCGGCGCTCTATTTTGCTTAAGTCTTACTACTGCGTGTTACGCCGCAGACGCACAAGTCAAAGCGCCAGCAAAAGTTGAGGCTAAGGCCAGTGCGAAAGCGGCCACGCCCGCTAAAAAGCTCAGCCCAACCAGCGATCAGGCTAAGGCTTCACGCTTAGTCTCGCGCCAGCTCAGCGTCTTGCATTACAACAAAACGCCGCTAAATGACGCGCTTTCTGCAGATATTTGGACCCGCTATTTAAGCGATCTCGACGGCCAGCATGTCTACTTTTTGGCTAGCGATATTGAGCAATTTAAGGCTCAACGCCTGCGCCTAGATGACCAGTTAAAAGCCGGCGATCTCGACCCAGCATTTGCCATTTTTAACCGCTACCAGCAACGCGCCAATGAGCGCTTTCAGTTTGCCCTCACTAGCTTGGAAAAAAATCGCAAGGGTGTGCTCAGCTTCACCAGTAATGAGCGCCTACTTAACGATCGCAAAGATGCACCGTGGGTCGGTAGTCTTGCCGAGATGAACACGCTCTGGCTCAATCGTCTGCGCTCTGGCGCGCTGTCGTTAAAGCTCGACGGCAAGTCTGACGACGAAATCATCCAAACGTTAACGCGCCGCTACCGCTCGCAGCTGAAAGCGTTAAGCCAAAATCGTAGCGAAGATGCTTTCTCGCTATTTATGAACTCGCTGACCGGCGCATACGACCCGCACACCAGCTATTTCTCGCCGCGCAATTCTGAAAACTTCAATATTAATATGAGCTTGCAGCTCGAAGGCATTGGTGCCGTTCTGCAAACCGACGATGAATACACCAAAGTTGTGCGCCTAGTACCGGCTGGCCCTGCTGATAAAGCGCGCCAACTTAAGCCCAACGACAAAATCGTTGCCGTTGGCGAAGGCGATAAGGATTTGGTCGACGTCATTGGCTGGCGCATTGATGAAGTTGTTGAACTGATTCGTGGCCCTAAAGGCACGACCGTGCGTTTGCAGATAATTCCTAATGGCAATGATGATGGTGCCCGAAAAATCATCAGCATCGTGCGTAACACCGTGGCGCTGGAAGATCAGGCCGCCAGCAAAAAAATCATCGAAGTCACTCGCAATGGTGAGACTAAGCAGATTGGAGTGATCAAACTGCCGGCGTTTTATGCCGACTTCCAAGGTCAGCAAAATGGCGACCCAGACTATCGCAGCACCACTCGCGATGTGCGCAAACTCGTCGATGAGCTAAAAGCTGCGCGCGTTCAAGGTTTGATTTTAGACCTGCGCAATAATGGCGGCGGCTCGCTGTCTGAAGTGAATGACTTGATTGGCGAATTCATTACCACCGGCCCAACTGTGCAAGTGCGCGATGCTCGTGGCCGTATTGAAACGCTAGGGGATGGCAACCCAGATGTGGGCTATAACGGCCCATTGGTTGTCATGATCAATCGCCTATCGGCCTCAGCAGCGGAGATTTTTGCCGGAGCCATCCAAGACTATGGTCGCGGTCTAGTCGTTGGCGGCACCAGCTTTGGTAAAGGCACGGTGCAGTCAATCCGTGATTTAGGTCATGGTCAGCTGAAAATCACTGAAGCTAAGTTCTATCGCATTTCTGGCGCGAGCACGCAGAATAAAGGCGTTGAGCCCGATATCCACTTCCCCGAAGTGTTTGACCCAAAAGAAATTGGTGAGTCTGCTTTGCCACACGCAATGCCTTGGGACACGATCCGACCATCGCGCTATCAGCAAGTCGATGACTGGAAAGCCAAAGTTGGTGCATTGGAGCAGGCCTCGAAGCTACGCCAAGTGAA
>CAXIBK010000093.1:0-8056 GCA_964022225.1 uncultured Paraperlucidibaca sp. | reverse complement strand
CTCTGCGGCAACTGCCAGCTCCAGCCACATCCACGCCAATACACCATGGCCAAAACCCTGCATATAGGCAGTGGCATTGGCGAGCGCCTCCTCGGGCTTAGCCGTCGACCATGCGGCTTGCGCTGCTGCAGCAATTTCTTGCCACGCGCTTTGCAACGCTTCTGCATGCGCACTTAATGTGCTTTTCGACTCATCCTGATTCGCATCCTGAGCAAACGCCTGCTGTGCTGTGGCATGAACTCGATTCATTAGTAGCTTCAATGCAGCACCCTGATTCATAAGAACTTTACGGCCCAATAAATCTAAGCCCTGAATACCATGCGTGCCTTCATGAATCATATTCAAACGGTTATCGCGCCAATATTGCTCCACCGGAAAGTCTCGTGTGTAGCCATAGCCGCCAAACACTTGAATTGCCAAGCTATTAGCCTCCTGAGCCCACTCACTAGGCCAGCTTTTCGCAATCGGCGTGAGTAGCTCTAAGAGTTGACGAGCTTCATGTGCTTGCGCCTCAGTCCCTGTGCTTTCCTCATCGACTAAACGCGCGCAATACAAACCCAATGCCAACCCGCCTTCGGCGATGGCTTTCTGCGCCATCAGCATGCGCTTGACATCGGTGTGCTCAATAATCGGCACTTGTGGGCTGCTCGGGTCTTTTCCAGCAGGGCTGGCATGACGACCCTGTGGTCGCTGCTTGGCGTAGTCGAGTGATGCCTCAAAGCCGGCATAAGCAAGCATGGTCGCGCCTAAGCCAACCGCAATGCGCGCTTCATTCATCAGCGTAAACATGCAGCTTAGGCCTTTGCCCTCGCCTCCAATCAGGTAGCCAACAGCGCCGGACTGACCATCGACGGGGTATTTACCCTCGCCGAAATTCAGCAGGGTATTTACCGTGCCGCGATAGCCACACTTGTGATTTAAGCCCGCCAGCGCAACGTCATTGCGAATATCGCTAATTTCGCCCGCGGCACTGACTAATTTGCGGGGCACGATGAATAAAGAAATGCCACGCACGCCAGGCACTAGCTGACCAGCCGCATCGGGAATTTTTGCCAGCACCAAATGCACGATGTTATCGCCCATTTCATGCTCGCCACCGGAAATCCACATCTTATTACCACTCAGGCGATAGCGCGGGCCTAGCGGGTCATTGGCCCAATCGCCACAACCAGTGTCGGGTACAGCCTTAGTGCGGATATCGGACAAACTTGAGCCAGCTTGCGGCTCACTCAAACACATGGTGCCAAAGCTCGTGCCAGCAAAGCCAGGCTTAGCAAACACGTCAATTTGAGTCGGAGTACCATGAGCCAAAATGGTGTTGGCATTGCCGCGAGTGAGCATGGGATAGGCCGCTAGCGCGACACTGGCCTTGTAGAAAAAGCTCATCGAGGCCATCTCGACTACCGTTGGCAGCTGCATGCCGCCAACCGCTTCGGGTTTGCTAGCAGCCATCAGGCCCGCCTCACTAAAGCAGTTCAGCGCGGCCTCGGTCTGCTTTGGTAGCAGCACACGCTCGCCATCAAACTCAGGCTCTTCGATATCCACGAGACGATTAATCGGCGCGAATTGCTCAGTGGCTACTTGCTCACTTAAATCGAGTACGGCAGCAAAAGTATCGGCACTGTGGTCAGCATGAAAAGGTCGCTGACATAGCGCTGGCGCATCGAGCCAATCGTTTAAGAGAAAATCTAACGTGGCGCGATGAGTCATGGCGTTGTGCTCTTTAGCATTGCCATCGCAATCAGGCGCGTGGCAATGTGACGCCACGCTGGCCCTGATACTTGCCACCGCGATCCTTGTAGCTGGTCTCACAGATTTCATCAGACTCGAGGAACAGCATCTGTGCCACACCTTCATTGGCATAGATGTTTGCCGGCAGAATAGTGGTATTGGAAAACTCCAACGTCACGTGCCCTTCGCACTCTGGCTCTAGCGGCGTCACGTTCACGATGATGCCGCAACGGGCATAAGTCGACTTACCCAAACACACCACTAGAGTACTGCGCGGGATGCGGAAATACTCAACGGTACGTGCCAACGCGAAGCTATTCGGCGGGATGATGCAGACATCGGAGACGACATCGACAAAGTTTTTTTCGTCGAAGTTTTTCGGGTCAACAATGGTCGAGTTGATGTTAGTGAAAATCTTGAACTCATTGGCGCAACGAACATCGTAGCCGTAGCTTGAAGTGCCGTAAGAAATAATGCGCTGCTCATCTTGATGACGAACTTGGCCAGGCTCAAAAGGCTCAATCATGGCGTTTTGCTCAGCCATGCGACGGATCCAATGATCTGATTTGATACTCATACCTGACTCACTACTTCGATGATGGGTTTAAAGGAATACGGGTGTCGGCCACGCGTTGCCCCAAGGCCAATCGCGCCGATACGCGGCGCGCTAGCTCCGTGTATTGTTGCGCTAGGTTACCGTCAGGATCGGCCACAACGGTAGGACAACCGATATCTGTCTGCTCACGAATACGTTTATCCAAAGGCAGCTGCGCGAGCAAGGCGACATCATATTGCTCAGCCATTTGCACCCCACCGCCAGAGCCAAAAATCGCCTCAGTATGACCGCAGTTAGTGCAAATATGCTGCGACATATTCTCCACAATGCCGAGCACGGTGATATCTACCTTACGGAACATCTCAATGCCTTTTTTAGCATCCAAGGTCGCGATATCTTGTGGCGTAGTCACCACCACTGCGCCTGCAACCGGCACGCGCTGCGCCAGTGTGAGCTGGATATCGCCAGTGCCCGGAGGCATGTCGACAATTAAATAATCCAAGCTTGACCAGCGTGTTTGTGAAACCAGCTGAATCAAAGCGCCAGTAGCTTTTGGGCCACGCCACACCACGGGGCTATCGCCTTGCAATAAGAAGCCAATCGACATGACATCTACGCCATGAGCGTGATGCGGGACAAACCAGGCATCATCGACGGTATCAGGGTATTTTCCGATACCAATGCCGAGCATGGTGGGCAAGCTAGGGCCGTAAATATCGGCATCGAGCAGGCCAACCTTTGCTCCTTCGCGAGCCAAAGCTAAGGCCAAATTCACAGCAGTGGTGGACTTACCAACGCCACCTTTGCCAGAAGCCACGGCAATCACATTACGCGCCAAAGTCAAAGGCGCAACCTCGCCCTGTGGCTTGATGCGAGGAATCTCGTGTGACCAACGAATATGCACATCACGCGCGCCAGCAACGTGCAGGGCAGCCTCCAGCGGCGCCGCAAATGCTCCGGCAGGATCACGATGCGGATATGGCAAAACGATGTGAACAAAGACGCGGCCATCGTCGGTGACTTGCGTATCTGCAGCGCGCACCAATAAAGCGTAGCTAGCATCGCCACCTAAATAGGGGTCGCTGTGAGCAGCAAGTACGGCTTCAACAGCCGCTAGGGTAATGGGCATGGAGTTGCCCCTCATGGCAAAAAACAAGGCGCTTATGCTAGCTCACCAAGCTAATCCTTGCACGATCAATAACCGCTGCGGCAGCACGCTCGCCCGAACGTACCGCCCCTTCCATATAGCCCGTCCAGTATCCCGGTAACTCAGTGCCAGCCCAAATAATGGAATGATGTGGCGCCGATAAGGCATCGCGATAGCGCATGAGCGCGCTAGGGCCTAAATAGCCAGTCGGGGCGCCGCCACTCCACGGCTCATCAACCCAATTTTGAGAAATGAACTCGCGCGGCGTGCGTGCCTGCTCACCGAAAGTACGGACTAATGTTGAGAGCACTTGTTCACGTTGCTCGGCCTCACTGAGCTGAGAAAACACGTCTAAATGCCCACCGCCAATAAACGCCAAAATGCCCGCGCCATGAGGCGTTGAGACATCAAATAACAAATTAATTGGGCCATCGGCCAAGATAGCATTGCCCGACAAGCCCGCCTGCTGCCAAAACGCTCGCTCATAACGCACCACCACTTTCATTAAGCGCCCCATGCGATATACCTCGCAAAGCTTACGCTGCTCCAATGGCAATGGCGGCTCAATGGCAAAGTTTAAGCGCTGCGGTGGTGGCACGGCGACGATGACATCGGCTGCACGCCATACGCCCTGCTTTGCCGTTACTTCGGTATAGGCCTCGTGCATATCAATTTTTTCTACTGCGGCATCTAAATACACACGCTCGCCCAGTGCGGCGGCCAGCGCATTCGACACCGACTGACTGCCTTCGGCAAAACGACAGTCTTGCGCGCCATCGATGCTCGCCGTTAAGCGCTCAAAATTACCTGGCGTGTACTCATCGCCAGCACAGGCGATGTAATGCAGCACGAATAAAAATGACAGCTCCTGCGCATTTGCACCCCACAAGGTTTCAAATGATGTCTCGGCAATAGCGCGAATCGTTGGTGATAAAAATAGCTGCTTATCGAGCCAGTCGCCCAAGCTCATGGCATCCCACTGAGCCGCTTTTACAGCTTGCCAAGGCGCGCCAACCGGCACTGTGGCCGAGAGTCGATTGAGCTGCCAACTAATGCGCAACAATGCAGGAATCAAGCGCCAATCATGCGGCGCGCCGCTGCTAGTGATCAGCCCAAAAACTTTATCGCCATGAGTTTTGTGCGAGTCACCGGAGCAATACACCTGCTTTAAGGTGCGACTGGTGGGCAGTAATTGCAGATTAAATTCTTTTGCCAAGGCCAACATGCGCAACTGCGTTGGCCCGACCCATGCACCGCCACGATCTATCGGCATACCCTCATGCCATTCGCTCCAACTACGGCCACCGACACGGTCCCTCGCCTCCAGCACAGCCACGCTTAAACCAGCCCCAACTAGCTGCCGTGCTGCCGTTAATCCTGCTAAACCAGCACCTACAATCACCACATCGACTTGATTCATCTGCTGCTGACTCCGTGTTGGCGCTCACACAGTGCTATCATGCGCGACCTATTTATTTTGTGAATTAGTGTGCCATGACTCGTCGCTTACTGGTAACCAGTGCCCTGCCTTATGCCAACGGCCCTATCCATTTAGGCCATTTGGTGGAATACATTCAGACCGATATTTGGGTGCGTTTTCAGCGCTCGCGCGGTCACGACTGCCGCTATGTCTGCGCCGACGATGCGCATGGCACGGCCATCATGCTGAAAGCTGAGCAAAATGGCCTGTCTCCTGAAGCACAAATCGCCAACGTCAAAGCCGATCATGAGCGCGACTTTGCTGGCTTTAATATTCAATTCGACAACTACCATTCCACGCACTCATCTGAAAATGCGGAGCTTTCCAGCACGATTTACACGCGCTTGCGTGATGGCATCACCGGTAGCTCCGCACCGCTACAGCAAGGCCAACACATTGCCAAACGCTCTATCAGCCAGCTCTTTGATCCAGAAAAAAACCTGTTTTTAGCCGATCGTTTTATCAAAGGTGAATGCCCTAAATGCCATGCGCAAGACCAATATGGAGATGCTTGCGAAGTCTGTAGCGCAACCTACTCGCCCACCGAGTTAATCAACCCGCGCTCAACCATTTCTGGCGCCACACCCGTTGAAAAAGAGTCGCTGCATTACTTTTTCCAGCTACCGCATTTCGAGGCCATGCTACGCGAATGGACACGCAGCGGCAGCCTGCAAAATGAAGTTGCCAACAAGCTCTCCGAATGGTTCGAGTCCGGCCTGGCCGATTGGGATATTTCGCGCGATGCACCCTACTTCGGCTTTGAAATCCCCGATGCGCCAGGCAAGTATTTCTACGTTTGGCTCGACGCACCGATTGGCTATATGGCCAGCTTCAAAAACCTCTGCGCGCGCACGCCTGAGCTCAATTTCGATGATTATTGGCGCGAAGGCAGTGACACCGAGCTCTACCATTTCATTGGCAAAGACATCGTGTATTTCCACGCATTGTTTTGGCCAGCCATGCTCGAAGGCGCCGGTTTCCGCAAGCCTACAGGCGTTTTCGCCCATGGCTTTTTGACGGTGAATGGCCAAAAAATGTCGAAATCGCGCGGCACCTTTATTCAAGCGCAAACCTATTTGCAGCACTTAAATCCTGAGTATTTGCGCTACTACTTCGCTGCCAAACTTTCTGGCCGCGTCGAAGACATCGACTTAAACCTCGAAGACTTCACCCAGCGTGTGAACTCAGACTTGGTCGGCAAAGTGGTCAATATCGCCAGTCGTTGCGCAGGCTTTATCGCCAAGCGTTTTGATAACCAACTCAGCGCCGAATGCGCCGAACCTGAACTTTTAGCGGAAGCGATTGCTGCTGGCGATAGCATTGCCGCACATTTCGAAGCCCGCGAATTTGGTCGTGCCGTGCGCGAGATCATGGCGCTAGCCGATCGCGCCAACCAATACATCGATGAGAAAAAGCCGTGGGCATTGGCGAAAATTGAAGGCAAAGAAGCTGAGGTGCACGCGGTGTGTTCAGTTGGCATCAACCTATTCCGCCAACTCATTACTTATTTAGCCCCTATTTTGCCAGCAATGGCCGCTCAAAGTGCCGCCTTCTTACAGGTCGCCAACTTAGATTGGGAACGCCGTCGCGAACTGCTTCTGAATCACCGCATTGGCGAGTTTAGCCCCCTGATGACGCGCGTTGACCCGACCCACGTTGCTGCCTTGGTTAGCGCGTCGCAAGACTCGTTATCGGCAGCCGATGCCGCTTCTGCGACGACGGGTAAGTCTGCTGCAAACGCGGCGGCCACTGCTGCCGCTGATAAAAAATCAGTGGCAAAGGCCGCAAACACCGCCGCCGATGCCGCTCATATCAGCATCGATGACTTTGCCAAAATTGATCTGCGCGTGGCGAAAATCATTAGCGCCGAACGCGTAGACGGTGCCGATAAGCTGCTGCGCATCCAAGTCGATGTCGGTGGCGAGACGCGGCAAGTATTTGCCGGCATTAAAGCTGCGTATCCTGAGCCTAGCGTGTTAGTTGGGCGTCATGCGGTGTTGGTGGCCAATCTTGCCCCACGCAAAATGAAATTCGGCATGAGCGAGGGCATGCTGCTCGCGGCAGGCCCTGGTGGTGCAGATATTTATCTGCTCTCACCAGATGACGGCGCAAGCGCGGGCATGCAGGTTAAATAAGCCCCTTTTTTGCATTACTAGTCGCCTGCGCAGGCCAATGAACTGCCGCCTTATGGCCGGTTGCGCCCCAGCGCATCGTGGCTAGAGACCCACTGGTCTGAGACTATAGCTGAAGACAGCGAGAGCTCGCCGCAGAGCACCGTTGCGGCGATGATCTCGGCCAGCTTATTGACCTTGCCAGCGCCATAACAGCCCATCACTTCCAGGCATTCGCGCTGCGTTGGTAGGCCGGTGCCGCCGCCATAGGTCGCGACAATCAAGGCCGGAATAGTCACCGAAAAATAGTAGTCGCCATTGGGCTTTAATTCGGCATGAACGAAGCCGGCCGACGACTCCGCCACGTTGGCAACATCTTGCCCGCAAGCCATAAACACGGCAGTGATGCCATTGGCAAAATGCGCACCGTTATTGACTGATCCCGCCATCATCGCACCCATATTGGATAGCTGGCGCTGCTTAAACAGCGCCTCGCCACTGGTGTGCATAACCTCTTTCAATAGCTTCGCCGGCAGCGTGATTTCTGCCACCACACGTTTGCCGCGCGTGTGCAGACTATTCACCATCGAATGCTTTTTGTCGGTATCGAAATTCGCCGCCAAGGAAAAATGCGCAAGGCCAGAAAGTTGCTGCGCCAGCATCCATTGGCAAGCCGCGTGCGTGGCCTTACTCACCATGTTTTGCCCAGCGGCATCGCCAGTGGTGAAGTTAAAGCGCAGCCAACGCATTTTGCCTTGGGCAAACTGCTGAATATCGCGCAGCTTGCCCGAGCGCGTGGTGGCTTCGGCAGCGGCTTTAATCTCGGCAAAATGCGCGGTGACCCAGTGGCCAAAATCACGGGCATAACGCGCATCATCAAAGACAAAAATGGGCGCGCGCTGCATGGCATCATCGATGACGGTAGTGCGCACACCACCGGCTTCGCGGGTTAGGCGCATGCCACGACTATAACTTGCCAGTAGCGTGCCTTCGGTGGTGGCCATTGGCACATAAAACTCGCCTTGCGCGTG
>CAXIBK010000092.1:0-8141 GCA_964022225.1 uncultured Paraperlucidibaca sp. | reverse complement strand
GAAACACCATGTAAAAGTTGGGCTGAAAGCTGTCCCAATCCACTTTACGCAAACTGCTCACGGTAGCTTCAACATCGCCTTCCGCCAGAGTAAATATTAAGCGATCGCCAAGGCCGACGCCTAGTTTTTCTGCCAACTTAGACTCAATCGAGACCGGCCATGGTGCACTCGACGGGTTTGCCCATTCGCCTTCAAGCAGCTCATTGCCCAATGGCAAGGTGTCGGAGACGGTGAGGTTTAGCTCGCGATTTAAGGCCTCAAGATTTGGCTCTTTGTCTTTTGTCACCGCGGTGACCACGGGCTCGCCATTGATGGCGGTGAGGCGACCACGAATCACCGGATATAAGGCGTCGATAGTGATGCCGGCATCGGCCAGCGTTTGGCGAAATTCGGCGGTGTCATGGGCGTCGATACCGAGCGCAAACTGGTTGGGCGCATTCGCGGGGAGCTTGCTTTGCCACGCCGTGATGAGTTCACCACGAACACTGGTGACCAAGAGCATGGCGGTCATACCGATGCTCAGCGCAAGGGTTTGCAGTGTGCTGGCCTGCGGTTGTCGCCAGAGCTCGCGCAGCCCAAGCAGGGCGTTAGGCAGTGAACGCTCAGCGAATGTTTTGCGCAGCAGCACAAAGACGCTGCGCAAGATGATGGTGAGCAAAAACGCCAGCACGCTACCACCGACTACGAGCAAAAGCGTTAATTGCCAACGCCCCGTTTCCAGCATCAAAAGCCCAGCCAATGCCGATAAGGCCAGTGCAGTAACGGCGATTAACCCGGGCGAGTTTGGCGCTAATTCTCGGCGAATAACCCGCAATGGGGAGACTCGAAACAGGCTGATTAAGGCCGGTAGCGCAAAACCCAGCAAGGTTAACGTGGCGGTGGCAATGCCGGTAAGCAGGGGGCGTTGCCAGGCAAAATCCAGCTCTGCCGTGGGCAGTATGCTATCGAGCAGTTGAAACAGCAGCTGCGAGGCCAAGGCACCGAGCCCAGCACCAAGCCCAATGGCCACAGCCCAAATAAGCCCGAGTTGGCGTAGATAAATGCCCTGCACGCGGCGGCGACTAGCGCCCAAGCAGCGCATCAAGGCCATGGTGTCGTAATGGCGCTCAGCATGGCGGCGAGCGGCCAGGGCGACTGCCAAGCCCGATAAAATCACGGCGGCAATGGCAGCGATGCTCAGATAGTCGCTAGCGCGCGCGAGTGGTGTGCCAACTTCTGAACGCCCGCTGGCGACATCTTGAAGGCGTTCGCCAATGGCGAGCTTGGGCTGTAGCTCATCGTTGAAATCAGCTACAGCTTTAGCCGGCCCAGCTAGCAATAAGCGGTATTTCACACGCGATCCGGGCTGGATGAGGCCGGCAGCTTCGACATCGGCGACATTGATTAGCGCGCGTGGGGCAAATGCCGAGAAGTTGCCAGCGCGATCGGGTTCGCTGGTGAGCACAGCAGCGACGCGCAGGCGGATATCGCCGAGCTGCACCTCATCATCAAGGCCGATGGCGAGCAGGCCAAATAGGCGTTCATCTAGCCAGAGTGTGCCGGTGGCGGGCAGACTGCCAGCGGGAAGTTGTGTCTTGTCACGACGCGCCTGTAATTCGCCGCGCAAAGGGTAGCCAGCGCTGACGGCCTTCACTGCCGCTAGCTGAAATTCATCCTTGAACTGAATCATGCTAGAGAATTCAGTCACGGTCACTTGTTGCAAACCGTGCTTGCTGGCCTCTTCAAGCACTTCTGGGCGCAATGGTCGACTACTATCGAGCACGAGATCGGCACCAAGCAGGCTGGCAGCTTGGCGCGTTAGGCCTTGCTCTAAGCTGGAGCTGAAAAATCGCAAGCTAGTGGTGGCGGCCACGGCGAGGATTAAGGCCGCCAATAGCAGCCAGATTTCACCGGCACGAATATCGCGTGATAGCAGTCGCCAAGCCAATTTCATGCGCGGCTACCTGCCACTATGCAGCCGCCATCGAGATGGATTTGGCGCTGACAGCGCGAGGCAAGCGCTTCATCGTGAGTGACTAAAATCAGCGTGGTGCCAGCATCGGCATGCGCCTCGAATAAAAGCTCGATGATGCGTGCGCCAGTTTGGCTATCGAGGTTGCCGGTAGGCTCATCGGCCAGTAGTAGTTTTGGCTCCATGGCAAAAGCCCGGGCAATGGCCACGCGCTGCTGTTCGCCGCCAGAAAGTTGTCTTGGCGTATGTGCCTCGCGAGCACTCAAGCCCACGCGCGATAACCAATGCCGGGCTTTATCGCGAGCAGGTAATCCAGCCAACTCCAGTGGCAACATGACGTTTTCTAGCGCACTTAAATGTGGCAAGAGCTGGAAGCTTTGGAAAACAAAGCCGATCAATTGCTGGCGTAATGCTGCTCGTGCATCTTCATCTAGCGCGCCAAGCTCATGGCCGGCAAGCAGCACTTGGCCCTGACAGGCAGTGTCCAATCCCGCCAACAAGCCCAGTAGTGTAGATTTGCCCGAGCCCGAACTACCGGTAATTGCTACACTCTCGCCGGCATTGATGCTCAAGTTGATGTCATGCAGTATGACCAGCTGACCGTCATGCATGGGCACCGATTGCTGGAGCTGGCGCGTTTCAATCAAGCTTGGAGTTGCCGTTTTTATGTCTAAAGTCATGTCTACCTGGATACGAAATCTGTGTGGTGTCGTACTTTGCTTGGCCATCATGCCGGCTTCTGCCGCGACTGTACTCATTTACGGCGATAGTATCAGTGCGTCATACGGAATGGACATTGAACAGGGCTGGGTCTCTCTGCTCGATCAACGCTTAGCGAAGCGCGCGCCGGGAAAGCATAAGGTAATAAACGCAAGCGTTAGTGGCGAAACCACGGCTGGCGGTTTGCGGCGCTTGCCGGCCTTGCTCAAGCAGCATACGCCCGATGTAGTGGTGTTGGAACTCGGCGGTAATGATGGCCTGCGTGGCCAGCCGCCAAAGCTCATGGAGCGTAACCTAGAGTCGATGATTCGATTGTCGAAACAAGCCGGTGCTCGTGTGGTGCTGCTTGGTATGAAAATCCCACCGAACTATGGCAAGGCCTATACCGAGGCATTTTCTGCTGTATTCCCGAAAGTAGCGAAGGCAGAAAATATTGCTTTGCTGCCATTTTTTCTCGATGGCGTTGGCGGAGTGCCAGAGTTAGTGCAAAAAGATGGCCTTCACCCCAATGCCAAGGCTCAGTCCAAGCTCTTGGAGCAGGCCTGGCCACTCATTTTTCAACATTTAGCTGAGTAATTCCGATGACATCTTCGATGCCGTGGTGCCCTAACGTAGCAGACGATTACCGCGGCCCTCGCATCGCGCTCATTCATGGCTTTATGGCCGGCGTGCACATGCAATGGCACTTGCTTCGCTTCCTGCGCGAGCATGGTTTTGCTGACACCACCCTATATAGCAACCATTTGAGGCCTGCTTCAATCGCCAAGGATCTAGCGCCAGCAGCGCAGGCAGGGCGTCCCATTGTGCTGCTTGGCTACAGCCAAGGCGGCATACAAGTGATGAAGGTCGCCAAGTTACTGCAGGCGCAGCAGGTCAAATGTGATCTGGTAATTTCGTTGGCAGCGGGTGGTATTGGGCGTTGGCACCCCGCGCAATGGGGCTTTAATGGTCGCCGAGTGCCTGCAAATGTGAGCCTGTATCTTAACTATTTTGCTGCCAACGATAAGCTGGGCACAGATCGCCGCAAGGCTGATAATTTAGCGCACGCAACGTCAGCTGATACAAAGCTAGAAAACATTGCTTATTCCGAAGCGGCGGGTGTTGATCATTTCAGCATTGCTCGCTGTTATCCGGCGGAGCGAGTGTTGCCAGAAGTGAAAGCGTTGTTCCTCGACAGGCTGCTCAATGAGCTTGCCAAACTTTCCTCATGAGCTTGTTCAAGCCAATACGCTATCAGGTTAATCCATGCTAATTTTCTTTATCTGCCTAGCCATACTGACTCTTGGTTATAAGTTCTACAGCCCCTTTGTTGAGAAGCAAGCTGGCATAGACCAAGAGGCGGTAACGCCGCAACAACGCCTACACGATGGCGTTGACTATGTGGCCATCAGCCCCGCCAAAGCCTTCCTCATTCAGTTTTTGAATATCGCCGGCATTGGCCCTATTTTTGGTCCCATACTTGGCGCTTTATATGGCCCAATAGCGCTAGTTTGGATCGTGATTGGCAATGTGCTTGGCGGGGCAGTGCATGACTACTTCTCCGGAGTCATGAGCCTAAAAGAAGATGGCAAAAGCCTGCCCGAAATCGCTGGCCATTATTACAACGTGGTGTTCAAGGGCGTGATGCTGGTATTCACCTGCATGTTGCTGTTTTTTGTCGGCGTGGTGTTTATCATGAGCCCGGCGGGGCTGCTGAGTAATTTGTCCTACTTTGAAGGCACAATCTTCGCGGGTAACACATTCTGGGTGATAGCAATATTGGGCTATTACTTTCTGGCCACGCTGTTGCCCATCGACAAAATCATTACCAAACTCTATCCGCTGTTTGGCTTACTCATGATTGTGATGACCAGCTTAATAGCCATTGCGCTATTGCTGGACGCGCCGCATCTGCCGCAAGCAAATGATATTTTCGCCTACTTCGATGGCCATCATGCACATGACTTGCTAACGCCCAACCCTGATGGCTTGCCTGTGTGGCCATTACTATTTTTGACTATCACTTGTGGCGCCATCAGTGGATTTCATTCCACACAATCACCGATGATGGCGCGCTGCCTAACCAATGAAAAGTACGCACGCCCGGTGTTTTACGGCGCGATGATGTGCGAAGGCATCGTTGCTTGTGTGTGGGCGCTGGCGGGCATTGCTGCGTTTCCCGGTGGCTATGCCGAGCTTAAAGGTATACTCGATTTGGGTGGTCCCGGCTTGGTGGTGAGCCATATTGCTACGGGTTATCTCGGCGCTTTTGGTGGGATCATGGCCATTCTAGCCGTGGCTGTTTTTCCCGTTACATCCGGCGACACAGCATTTCGCTCATTACGCCTAACCATTACCGATGCTTTTAATATCAAGCAATCTGTCGCACACCGATTAGCGCTAGCAGCCCCGCTTTTGGGAGTTGCCTACCTAATGACACTGTTAGATTTTTCATTGATTTGGCGTTATTTCGCCTTCTCCAACATGCTGCTGTCGACTAGTGTGCTGTGGCTGGCCAGCAAGTACTTGATGGATAGGGGCACATTTCATTGGGTTGCGAGTGTACCCGCAGTAATAGGCACGGCGATTACGGTGTCTTATATCTCCACTGCCGGAGTTGGCTTGAGCTTGTCGGAAGCTTACGCCAAGCCCATAGGCATAACAGTTGCTGTGTTGTGCTTTATTGGACTGTTTATTTATCACAAAAAGCGCCAAGTCGATGCCGAGAATGTGGCATGAGCCCGAAACAGCGCTTGGTATTACAGGCCGTACTTTATGAGGCGTTTGCCATTGCCTTTGTTACGCCGGCCTTGAGTTTTATGTTTGACGAACCGGCGTCCTCAACAATTGGTCTCGCCGTGCTTATGTCGAGTATTGCGCTTGGCTGGAATTATCTATTCAACGCGATATTTGAACGCTGGGAAGCGCGCCAGGCAGTACGCGGCCGCTCATTTGCTCGACGATTAATGCATGGCATTGGATTCGAAGGCGGCCTTGTAGCGATTTTGGTTCCAGTGGTTTCCTTCTGGTTAGACACTTCATTGCTGAGTGCGTTTATGGCAAACCTTGGTCTCTTAGTATTCTTCTTTGTTTACGCTATTGCCTTTACATGGGTCTTTGATCGCATTTTCGGCTTGCCCGATTCCGCTGCGAAGTAATTGCGCTTCATTTAAGCCGCGATGGTCTTCGTCTGCAGATAAGCCAAAATCATCTCAATAAGGCCGTTTTCCACATCTTCTTCACGCCACATAGAATTCTCTTGGCTAATCAAACGCACCATGGTGAAGATGGTGCTATTGACGATAATGAATATCCGCACCTCAAGGTTTTCGATTGGATATTCGCGGTAATACTTCAAAAAATAGATGCGCGATAACTCGAGAAAGTGCTGCTGCAGCGCGTTGGCGACTTTATCTGTGGGCAGGCGGTGCCAGTTTCTAGCCAGTTCAAGATATAGCCCATTGCGTGAGTTCAGCATGGTGAAGCCGTAATGAATGGCGCCTGTGACGAGGTCGCGCAAGGTGCTGGACTCATCAATGGGTAGGCGTTGCAAGCCTTTACCAATATCACTCGCCATATTGTTCATCAGAGCTTCAATCAAGGCTTCTTTGCTGCTGAAGTATTGATACAGCGAGCCCACACTCACATTGGCAAGCTCTGCAATACGCGATGTGGTGGTGAAATCTAAGCCTTTTTCGATGATGCAACGTGCGGTGGCATCGATCAGCGTGTCGATCATTTGCCGCGAGCGTTCTTGCTTAGGTGTCTTTCTCATACGATTACTCATAACGCGAGTTGAATGCGAATGCAGGTTCGCATTAATGTTCAAGCATAACAACTACTTCAGCTCGCACCTTAAATGCTAATGAGCCTGCGCCAATGACCCCTGAATGAGTACAACAACTATGACCAGCACTGTATTGATTACCGGCTGTGACACGGGCATTGGCAATGCCACTGCGCATTATTTCCAGCAGCAGGGCTGGAACGTGTCAGCGACCATGCTCAACTCACAAAGTGACACTACGCTAGCTGCGTTACCTCGAGTTATTTGTCCAAGACTAGACGTGACAAATAAAGCCAGTATCGCGCTAGCAATTACGGAAACACTGAAGCAGTTTGGTCGTATAGATGCCGTGGTGAACAATGCGGGTTACGGTCTTATCGGCGCGTTTGAGACTTTGAGCGATGAGCAAATTCGGCGCCAGTTCGATACCAATGTGCATGGCTTAATGGATGTCTGTCGAGCCGTATTACCTCATTTTCGTGCACAAAACAGCGGTACCTTAATCAATGTATCCAGCATGGTTGGCCGCATCCCACTACCGTTTTACAGCATCTATAACGCCAGTAAATTTGCCGTCGAAGGCTTCTCTGAAGGCTTAATTTATGAGCTTGAGCCATTCAATATTCGCGTTAAATTGATTGAGCCAGGCTCGGTGAAAACTGCATTTTTTCAAGGCTCAAGTGATCGTGAAAACAGCACTGGCGAGCGTGCATATGCTGAGTTTAGCCAAGCTCAGTTAGCTGTCATGGATGAAATTGGCGCGAATGGCACAAGCAAAGAGGCCACGGCCGAGGTTATTTTCAAGTCGGCCATCGATCAAAGCAGTCGCATTCGCTATTCGGTAGGCCTTGATGCAAAAGTCCTTATGGCCGCGCGACGGGTTTTGCCAGACGCGATGTTTATGCAGCTGATTAAAGCAGGCTTGAGCCCTTCGCTATTTACCAGTGCTCGCCGCCGGCTTTATCAATTGCAAAAATAAATAAGTTGATTTTGATGAGCGCTTAGCAGCGATAGGCCAGTGCAGCACATAGCCTTAGGATATTTGTATTTTTGAGCAGATGAACGAGGAGAAGCGCTAACGCGTCGATTTACGCTCCGCCACCGACGCGATATCCACACGTATGATGTGCTGAGTTATTTGATGCGCTGATAGTTTAATGGCACCCAGCGGTAGCCTTTACCGTTGGCGTTTATGTAGCCCAACGATGGAAATTGCAAATGCGTTGCGCCAACGAGTAAGCCAGCTTCCGTCGCTTGCTTAAATAACGCCAAACGCTGCTTTTTAGCCGCAGTCGCATCTGAGTCAAAAGCGATAGTCACTTCAGGTTGATCAAACTGCACGGCGGCAACGTGAATGATGTCGCCGAGCACCAATAAGCGCTGTTCACCGCTTTGCACCATATAGCTAATATGCCCTGGTGTATGTCCAGCGGTGGGCTGGGCGGTAATGCCTGTTACTAACTCGGTTTTGCCAGAAAAAGTCTTAAAGCGATTCGCTGTTTGGTATGGCTTTAATGATGCCATCGCACTCTTAAAAAAGCCTTTTTTATCGTCTGGCGCTTTCGCCATTTCAGCCTCACTCAGCCAATAAGCGGCCTCTGTAGCATCGGTTCGCACGATGGCATTGGGATAGACCATTTTGCCGTCTTTGCTGAGGCCGCCGACATGATCGGCATGCATGTGACTAATATAAATTTCGTCAAC
>CAXIBK010000091.1:0-8303 GCA_964022225.1 uncultured Paraperlucidibaca sp. | reverse complement strand
TTCCCTGCTGGAAAATCTTGAAGTCACGCCAGGTGCACCATCGGCTCGTGTGGTGATTAACTCCCGCACAGGCACCATTGTCATTGGTGGCAATGTTCGTGCCTTGCCCGCCGCGGTGACTCATGGCTCTTTAACGGTGACGATTAATGAGAAGCCGCAAGTCAGCCAACCCGCGCCATTCTCGCAAGGGCAGACCGTGGTGACGCCTAACTCCGGCATCGCCGTTGATCAAAACAAGCCACGCATGTTCGCCTTAGATCTTGGCGTCACGCTCGACGATATCGTTAAGTCGATCAATGCTGTGGGCGCGTCGCCTGCCGATCTGGTGGCCATTTTAGAAGCCTTGAGTCAGGCCGGTGCCTTGCGCGCCGAGCTCATTGTTATCTAACGGGCAACGAGTCGGAGATACGTCATGACAGGGCCGGTTAGCAATTATCACGGTTATAGCGATTTGGCTGCTCTGAAAAAAGAAGCGGCCGAGTCGCCACAAGACGCCATCATGCCGGTGGCACGCCAGTTCGAATCCGTGTTTTTACAAATGATGCTGAAAAGCATGCGCGAAACCGTAGGCGAGGGTGGTCTATTCGATAATGAGAGCATGAAAACCTATCAGGGCATGTTTGATAACCAGCTCGCGCTAAGTCTTTCGCAGCAAGGTGGCATAGGTCTTGCTAATTCTATTGCAAAGCAGCTGGCACCAGAGGGCAGCGCCTTACAAGGTCGCCTTCATGGTCAGTCTGCACAAGCAACGGCAGTCTTAAAGGCGCCAAGGGATGAATCATGACTGATATGTTAGGTAGCGCGCTTTCCGGTTTAACCGCCTATCAGCGCGCCTTGTCCACCACCAGCCACAACATCGCCAACGCCAATACAGAAGGCTTTAGCCGGCAAACGGTGTCGCTGACTTCGCGCACTCCAGAACAACGCGGGCCATTAACGCTAGGCTCAGGTGTTCAACTATCGAGTGTGCAACGCGCCTATGATCAGTATGCAGTCACGCAGCAGCGCTCAACTACAGCCAGTTATAATCAGCAACAAACGATACATTCTTTGTCTAGCCGCCTTGATAATTTGCTGTCCGATAGCGAACAAGGTTTATCGCCCGCGCTTTCAAAGTTTTATGACAGTATTCAAGCGGCTAGCACCGATCCTTCATCATTGGCGGCACGCCGTGAGTTGCTAGCAAATGGCTCAACTCTGGCAGCACGTTTTCAAGGCATAGATAGCGAGTTTTCAGGCATCAATGAAGAGATTAATACACGCATCTCTGCCTCGGTAAACGAGGTCAATGGCCTGAGCAAGCGCATTGCTGAACTTAATCTGACCATTAGCCGCACAGTAGGCCAGGGTGGCAAACCCAATGATCTGCTCGATCAGCGCGATGCGGCAGTCTTAGAGCTTAATAAAATTGTTCGCGTTAGCACGCTTGAGCAGAAAGACGGCTCGATGAGCGTTTTTGTCGGTAATGGGCAGCCCTTAGTGCTGGGTACGCAGCCAAACACCTTAGTTGTAACGAGCAATCGCTTTGATCCGACAAGGGCAGAAGTCAGCTTTGCTGGTCAAGGTGAAATTAGCGGCGCATTAGAGGGCGGCACACTCGGTGGAGCGATGGCCTTCCGCGATGATGTTTTGACGCCAGCGCGCAATCAGCTTGGCCTACTTGCCAATCAAATGGCATCGGCATTTAACGACCAACACAAGCTTGGTACCGATTTACGCGGTGATGTTGGCGGTGATTTTTTCAGCATTGGCGCTATTGAGCCGCGAGCCTCGAGTAGCAATAGCGGAAATGCGACACTCTCGGTCGAAGTTTCTGATTCGCTTAACTTAACAGGCGATGCTTATATTTTGCGTCAAACCGATACGGGTTGGCAGTTACGTAATCCGGCCAGCAATCAAGTCATTAGTTTGACAGGTACTGGCACGGCCGGTGACCCATTAACTGCGCAGGGCTTTTCGGTCGTGGTTAGCGGCACTGCTGCAACTAATGACGAGTTTTTAATTTCGCCTACAGGCATGTCTGCTAAGACGATTTCTGTGGCAATCACCGATCCAGCCAAAATTGCAGCGGCTGGTAACGATGGCACTCAAGGCCCTGGTGATAACCGCAATATGCTTGCGATGGCGAGCATAGAAAGTAAAAAAATACTAACTAATGGCAGCGCCACACTTGGTGATGGCGTGCAAGGCATGCTGGGTAAAGTTGCCGCCACAACACGTAGTGCCCAAGTCGGTGCTTCAGCGCAAGAAACATTGCTCGCTCAAGCTACTGCTCGGCGTGATGAAGTCAGCGGCGTTAACTTAGATGAAGAGGCCGCCAACTTGCTGCGATTTCAGCAGGCATACCAAGCCTCAGCACAAGTCGCCAGCGTCGCCAACTCCCTATTCCAAACCATGATTAATGCCTTTCGCTAAGGCGTGAGCGTGGAGGCTTAAGATGCGTATCTCAACACAGCAAATATATCGCCAATCCATTGGCGGAATGATGAATCAGCAGCTAGAGCTCAATAAAACTCAGCAGCAAGTGTCTACGGGTAAGCGCTTTCAAACTGCCTCAGAAGACCCAGTGGCTGCACAACAAAGCTTGACCATGCAACGCAGCCTTGATCGATTGGCGCAATTCGATAAGCAATCAATTTTAGTCGATGGTCGTTTGCGTGAAGAAGAAAATGCCGTAACTAGCAGCGTGGACATATTGCAGCGCGTGCGTGAGTTGGTTGTGGGTGCCAATAATGGCTCGCAAAGCAATGAAAGCCGTGCCGCGACTGCCGCTGAAATTCGTGAGCAAGTAAAGTCCTTAATGCAGCTAGCCAATAGCCAAGATGGTAATGGCCATTATCTTTTTGGTGGTTACCAAGACGATCAAGTGCCGTATAGCTTTGATGCCGCCACGCAGCAAGTGCAAACCAATACTCATGCCGGTCAGCGCTTAGTCACGATTGGTCCTGGTCGCCAAATTGCCGATGGCGACACTGGTGCGGCGGTCTTTCAACAAGTGCCTGCGAGTGCCACAGATCCTGCTGCCGGCAATATTGATTTGTTTAAGGCGCTAAGTCAGATTGCTGCTGCTTTGGAGACTCCGCGCACCGGAGGTCAAGAACCGGTTTTACCTCCTGTGGTGCCGGCTGACCCCACAGCGCCATATAACTTGAGTGATAGCACCACCACAGTAGATGGTTTGAATGGCGTGCTGTCTAAAGCTTTAGTGGTTTTGGATCGTGGCCTTGGTCACTTGAGTGATGTGCGTACGAGTATTGGTGTGCGCTTAAATCAAATTGAGCAGCAAACTGAAACCAATGCCAGTAGCAGTATGCAGCTAACAGCGCTGAAGTCAGATAACGAAGACATAGATATTGCTGAAGCATATAGCAAATTATCTTTGCAACTCAGTGGTTTACAAGCTGCTCAAAAAGCTTATGTGCAAGTTCAAGGACTCTCTCTGTTCAACTATTTGTAAGTCTTTGCTGGCATTTGTTGGGCAAGTGTAAAAAGCCCTCAAGTCTCCAGCAAACAGTTCGATATCTAGTGTGTCCGCGATACAAAGCCATTTTGGCAGAGGTCGCTTAGTTACCAACGGTAGAACGGAGAAACATCATGGCCCTGTCCATTAATACCAACGTGGCATCCCTGAACGCTCAACGTAACCTGAGCACTTCACAATCGAAAATGGCTGATTCGCTGCAAAAATTGTCGACCGGTATGCGCATCAACAGCGCCAAAGATGACTCAGCTGGTCTGGCCATCTCCGAGCGTATGTCTTCACAGATTCGTGGTTTAAACGTCGCTGTGCGTAATGCCAACGATGGTATTTCGCTAGCTCAAACTGCTGAAGGCGCACTGAGCGAAGTTGGCAACAACTTACAGCGCATGCGTGAATTGGCTGTGCAAGCTTCTAACGGTACTAACTCGCAAGTTGACCGTGATGCCTTGAATGCCGAATTCACTCAGCTGCAATCAGAAATTCAACGTGTTGGTGAGCAAACTAGCTTTAACGGCACCAAATTGCTAGATGGTTCGTTCGCTGGTGTTCAATTCCAAGTTGGCGCCAATGCAGGTGAAACAATCGGTATTAACTCGATTGCCAACGTACAAACGAGTGCTCTTGGCGGCTCATTGACACGCAATACTGCAACTGTGAATGCTTCAGCATTGACAGGGTTTGCAACTGCTATTGCTGATGGTGATATCACTATCGATGGTCCTGACAGCGCAGCTGGTGTGAGTTTGGGTGCTATTGGTGCTGCCGCTAATGCTCAAGAGCGTGCTGGTCAATTAGCAGAAGCTATTAATCGCGTGTCTTCACAGACAGGTGTTGGCGCATCCTACGACCAAGTAACGGGTGATTTAACGCTGACAAGCTCAGGAACTATCACAGTGGGTGGTGCATCTCCAGCGGTTGTAAGTGGTGGCTTCGCTGCTGGTGCAGCAGGTGGTGCAACTACAACTACTGGTATTGGCTCATTGAATCTGTCGAGTTTCACTAACGCACAGCAGTCTATCGCACACTTAGACAAAGCTTTAGCAGAAGTTAATACTGCACGTGGCGACTTGGGTGCTGTGCAAAACCGCTTCAGCTCAACCATTGCCAACTTGCAGACCACATCGGAAAACCTGTCGGCATCACGCGGTCGGATCCAAGACACAGACTTTGCTGCTGAAACAGCGAACTTGTCGAAAGGTCAGATTCTGCAACAAGCTGGTGTGGCCATGCTGTCGCAAGCTAACCAGCTGCCACAAACTGTTCTCAGCCTGCTTCGTTAAGGTTGGGTGTCACTGCCAAGTCGTAAAGGCTTGGCAGATTGACTCTTCAAGAAGGCAGCTGGCCACATGGTCGGCTGTCTCTTTGTCGTTTAATAAGCGTCGACATGGAGAAGTGCCATGACAATTTCGAGCGTGCCCAATACCTACAGCAGGGCTGTTGAGTCAACAGCTGCACGAGTTATGCCCGATGAGGCTCAAACTGTCGCTGCTGCGGTAGTAAAGCCAGATGCTGTCGAACCAATAGAGCAGGCTAACTCAGAGCAGGTAAAGCCTGAGCAGCTAAAAGAGTGGCAAGCCCAGCTGCTGACTCAGCGTAAATTAGAGTTTTCTATTGATGAAGATAGTGGTCGTAATGTTGTAAAGGTCATCGATAGTGAATCCGGCGACATCATTCGTCAGTTTCCAAGTGAAGAAGTACTAAAGCTATCTAGCCTAGCGAAAAATGGTAAAGGTGGAATATTTGCCGATGAGGCCTGAACTTCTGGCATGACGCTTGCTTAGTCTTACAGAGGCTTACGCAACTGCTGTTTACTAAGCGGCCTTTAAGTGTCAACACTAGATGCAGAGAATTTGAGAGGGAATAAGCCATGCCAAGCATCACCAGTAGCGGTGCCAACGGTATTGATGTCAATAGCCTGGTGTCACAGTTGGTTGCAGCTGAGCGCGCCGCGCCGGCAGCGCGCATCTCAGGAAAAGAGTCTAAGGCTCAGACCAAACTCTCAGCGTTCGGCGCTTTGCAGTCTAGTGTTGATACTTTTCGCCAAGCCCTAGATAAATTAAACAGCAGCGAAACACTCAATGCGCGCAGCACTACAGTTGGCAAACCCGAGCAAATGGCGGTGACAGCGTCGACAAAAGCAGTGACTGGAAGCTATCGAGTATCGGTTGAGAGTTTGGCGCAAACCCATCAGATCGCGAGTGCGGGCTTTGCTGGCACAGACGCAGCGGTGGGTGAGGGTAAGCTAACGTTTAGTAATGACACGACTAGCTTTGCTGTCACTATCGATGGAAGCAACAACACGTTAGCTGGGCTGCGAGATGCGATTAACTCGGCAGCGGGTAATACCACAGTGCGAGCGTCCATTGTGCGTGCCGACGATGGTGATCATTTGGTCATGACAAGTTTGCAAAGTGGTGCGGCCGGTGAGCTTAGCGTCACTGCTGCAGATGCAAATGGTGACCCTTTACCGGCTTTGCCGCTTGGTGGCCTCATTCCCGGCGACCCTCCAACGCTTGCTTCTTTTAGCTTTAGCGCTGGTAGCAGTAATAATGGCGCGACTGAAAAGCTTGCTGCTCAAGATGCGCTCATTATCGTGGATGGTTTTTCACGCAGTTCAAGCACAAATAACTTCACCGATATTGTCGAAGGCGTGAGCTTTACGGCAATCAAAGCAGATGCAGGAAACTCATTTGCAGTGGATGTGACAGAAGACTCAAGCAGCGGTAAGAAGTTGGTTGAAAACTTTGTCGCGGCCTATAACACACTGCAAGCTAGCCTGAGCTCACTGACTAGCTATAACGCAACAAGTAAGCAGGCCGGCCAACTGCAAGGCGACGCTACTACGCTACGTCTAGCCTCGGTTATTCGTAATGAGCTCAACACTGCCGTTGGTGGAGCAAGCGCTAATGCCGACACGCTTTCTGAACTGGGCATTACGACTAATACCAAAACAGGCGCTTTGACTATCGATAACGCTCGCTTAGATAAGCTCTTAGAGAGCCAGCCAGATGCCATGGCGAAGTTCTTCAGCGGCGACGACGGCTTTGCCGCACGAGTCGATGCCGCGCTTAAAGGCTTCGCTGGTAAAGACGGTATTTTGGCTACGCGTAGCGAGGGTTTGCGCACGCAACTGAAGGATTTATCCGTGCAGCGCGATGCTTTGGACTTCCGCATGGAAGGTATTGAGGCACGCTATTCGAAGCAATTTAACGCACTCGATAGCTTGCTCACTTCATTAAATGGCACGAGCTCGTTTTTATCAGCTCAATTGACCAGTTTGCTTTAAATATAGTGCTTTAAAGCCTAAAGATTTGGCTAAATTGGTCGTTAATAGTCGTAGCTAGCGCAGTTTTTTCGCGCCGATTTTAGGAGACGATAATGACTTATGCCATGGCTCGTGCATCAAAGGCCTACGCCAATATTGGTGCCCAAACCAGTGTTGAGGCTGCCAGCCCGCATCGTTTAATTCAGCTGCTATACGCCGGTGCGATTGATCGTATATCGCGCGCTCGCGGCCATATGCAGCGCAAAGATTACGCCGAAAAAGGCCAGTGCATAAGCCGTGCTATCGACATCATCGACAGCCTGCGCGCAAGCCTTGATAAGCGCCACGGCCATCCTTTAGCAGATAACTTAGAAAACCTTTATGAGTACATGTGTCGCCGTTTATTACTTGCCAGCAGCACTAATGATCCTGCGCTTTTAGATGAAGTTGGGGGTTTGCTGAGTGAGTTAAAAATAGCGTGGGATAGCATTCCAAGCGACTTTCATCGTGGTGCGCCCGAAGTATTTGACGGCACTCAGCAAGCGCAAATGATGGGAGCATAATCATGTCATCGTCCAATGTGTTGCCATTTCCAGTGCCTGCTCAGCGTCGTCCGACGCTACAGTCTTTGCTGGGTATGACGCATGACATGTTGGCGCTAGCTAAGCTTGGTGATTGGGATGGTGCGTTAAACTTGCAGCTGCAGCGCCGTGACGCCCTAGAGCTATTCTTTGCCGACGTGCCTGCTACGTTATCGAAAGTGGATATTGCCACCGCGATCCGTGCCATTTTGCAGTTCGACACCGAGCTTACCGGGCATCTTCAGCATAGCCGCCAAGTTTTGATGAATGAGGCCCGCAGTGCCCGCCAACAGCACAATGCTGCCGGTGCCTACTTGAGCTGCTCAAGCTAACTCGCGAGACAATAATGACCGACACCATGAATGACGAAGCACTACATGAGGCCATTAGCCTAAGCGGTCAGCTGCCATTGAGCTATAGCACATACTCTCAGGCATTAAGTGAAGCAGAGTTACTCAATCTCAATGAGCGCAACTTGATGCTGCTCAACGCGATTGAAGTGGCTGAGGTTCAACGCTATATCTCAGATGCTGACTCAGATGACAGTGTGCAAGTTGAGCTATTGCGACTTGAAGCAAAGGTCGACTTGTTACTGAGCCTGATGAACCAACTATTGAGCCAGCACAACGAGTTACCACAACCAAGTACGGTTAGCTTGAGCGCGATGGCGCTAAATTGGCAGGTGGGTGCCATTAAAGCGTCAGCCGGTGATTATCTCGTGGTTGAGTTGCATGTACACAATGCGGTAGCGATGCCTCTCCGGCTGCCACTGCGTGTTACTAATTCAGAGCGCGGTGAGCTCTACGGGTTATCGTCGTTAACACAAAATGCCTTAGACAAATTCCTCTTTCGCCAACATCGGCGCGCTATTGCTGTGAGTCGTCAGGCCCGTAGCGATGCTTAATTGAGTTACACAGCTCACAGACTTACAACACTTCTCGCTATAAAAGTGGACTGAAGCTAGGTGTCAAATATC
>CAXIBK010000090.1:0-8349 GCA_964022225.1 uncultured Paraperlucidibaca sp. | reverse complement strand
CAAATGCATTTGCTGCGCGAACTCGGCCTTGGTCTTGACCGCTATGTGCGCTCACGTTTAATTACTGCCACGTTTAAAATGTCCAAAGGCCCAGCACATATGGCTGGCCTCGCTGGCCTCTACGATTTCATGGCCACCGGCTTTGCGGTGATGAAGCCGATGAAGTCTGTAGCAGACTTTTTGGATGTGTTCTTGGGTCGCGAAGCGCGTATCCTCGACAGGCTCGCGCAAGGCGCCAGTGACCCTTTTGCAGTAGACGATAACGAGCCCTCGGCATGACAAAACGATCCTCATTACCGCCTGTTAATGGCCCGCTAGTTGGCGGCGCTACCACCGGCGAGCAAACCCACTTCGGCTATAAAACCGTAGCCGCCAGCGAAAAAGCCGGCAAAGTCGCCGAAGTCTTTCACTCGGTCGCTGCCAAATATGACGTCATGAATGATCTGATGTCCTTTGGCATTCATCGCTTGTGGAAGCGCTTTGCTATTGAACTCTCCGGCGTGCGCCCAGGACAACGCGTGCTCGATATTGCCGGCGGCACGGGCGATTTAGCCAAAGCTTTTTCGCGCGAAGTGGGCGCTAACGGCCACGTCATTTTGGCCGACATCAACTCCTCCATGCTGCACGTTGGCCGCGACCGCCTGCTCGATCAAGGCGTGCACGGCAATATGGGCTTTGTCCAAGCCAACGCCGAATGCCTGCCATTTGAACCCGGTAGCTTTGATCTCATCACCATCGCTTTTGGCCTGCGCAATGTCACCGATAAAAACGCCGCCTTGCGTTCGATGTATCAAAGCTTAAAGCCCGGCGGCCGCTTATTGATCCTGGAGTTTTCCAAGCCCATTTTCGAGCCGCTCGCGAAGATCTATGACGCGTATTCATTTAGCCTACTGCCGGCCATGGGTAAGCTCGTCGCCAATGACGCCGACAGCTATCGCTACTTGGCTGAGAGCATTCGTATGCACCCCGACCAAGACACATTGAAAGACATGATGGTCGAGGCCGGCTTTGAGCGTTGCGACTATCACAACCTCACCGGCGGCATTGTCGCCCTGCATCGCGGCTTCCGCTTTTAAGCGCCCGCACAGGACAGCCCATGCCATCGCTTCCCCTAGTCTTAGCTCTACGCGGCGTTGAAACGCTGGTCAATCGAGCACTGCAATATGACCCTGCCACGCGTCTGCGTCTGCGCGAGCTCAGCGGTAAATCGATTTATGTCGAGACTGAATCGCCACGCTTTAGCGTCATGTTGCGCATTCAAGATGAGCGCATTCGCTTGCTGCCAGAATCAACCGAACGCCCTCATGCCACCATCGAAGCGCAAACCGGTGCACTGCTGAAATTGGCCTTATCGCGTGAATTGCAATTGATTGGTGGGCCGCTGCGCGTGCATGGTCAAGTTCAACTCATTGAGCAGCTTCATGGCATTGCTAAACAGCTCGATATCGACTGGGAAGAACCATTGAGCATGCTCTTTGGCGACAGTACCGCACACGAAGTTGGTCGTCATGTTCGAGGTCTTTTTGGCTTCGCGCAAAAAGCCGCGAAAACTTTCCTGCTCAATAGTCGCGAGTACTTGCAAGAAGAACGTGAAGTCTTGCCGGTGCGCTGGGAGATCGACGAATTTGTTAGCGACTGCGATGATCTACGCGCCGACACTGAGCGCTTAGAAGCTCGCCTCAAACGCGTGCAACAACGCCTGAGCAAACTGCAAGGATCAATAACATGATGCGTCATCTGCCACGTTTATTGGTGCTGTGGAGCGTGTTTGCGCGCTATCGCCTCGACACCCTCTTGCCGCCACCGCCGAGTGTATTGGCACGCTTAGCCATCATCGCCTTCCGCCTACATCCGGCCTGGTGGTTTGCCGGAGCTCAGGCACAACAACCTGAACGCATTCGTCTCGCCTTTGAAGAACTTGGCCCGTTATTTATTAAGCTCGGCCAGCTCATTTCGACGCGTCGTGATTTATTGCCACCGACAGTGCTCGATGAGCTCACCAAACTACAAGAAAATGTGCCGCCGTTTGCTGTGATTGAGGCCAAAGCCATTGTTGAGCGCGAACTAGGCCTGCCCTTAAACGAGGCCTTTGCTCGCTTTGATGATGAACCTCTCGCCGCCGCATCCATTGCCCAAGTACATACCGCTGCGCTGCGTGACGGTCGCGAAGTCATCGTCAAAATATTGCGCCCCGGTGTCGCCGATCGCATTCGCACCGATATGGCCTTACTAAAGTCATTGGCCGAAATTGCCGAACGCCGACTCGACCTGCGCGTGATTCCACTAACGCGCATCGTCAACGATTACGAACGCACCCTGCTCGATGAAACCGATCTCGCACTTGAGGCCGATAACACGCGGCAATTGCGCGCCAATTTTGTTAATTCGCCGCTGTTTTATGTGCCCGAAATTTACGAGGCCAATGGCAGCCGCGAGATCATGATCGCCGAGCGCATCGAAGGCGTGCCGATTAATGACCACGCAACATTCGACCGTTTAGGCATCGATCGCGAACGCTTGGCAGAAAAAGGCTTAACCATCTTTTTCACGCAAGTATTCCGCGACAATTTTTTCCATGCCGACATGCATCCCGGCAATGTCTATGTTGAAACCGCCAACCCCAGCGACCCGCGATTTATCGGTCTGGATTGCGCCATCGTCGGTACTTTGCCTAGCGAAGACCAGCTCACCATCGCGCAGATTTTACTGAGCCTAATTCAACGTGACTTCGGCCAACTGGTGCGCGTGGCGGCGACTGCTGGCTGGATTCCCGCTGGCGCACCATTGGATGTTATTAGCCGTGAAGTTCGCCGCTTAGTAGAGCCAGTGCTGAGCAAGCCCATCGACCAAGTGCAACTTGCGCCGATTTTGGCTGGCCTGCTTGATATGTCGCGTGTGCATGGCCTGCATATTCCGCCTCAGCTGGTGCTGCTGCTAAAAACACTGATTCATGTCGAAGGCCTAGGCCGCGAGCTTTATCCGGCACTGGATATTTGGTCGCTAGCCAAGCCGCTTTTGACGCAATGGATGAACGACCGCATCGGCCCGAAAGCTCTGCTCAAGCGCGTGAAAGAAGACACGCCGATCTTACTCGCCGGCCTACCCGAGTTACCCCAACTCATTTTCGATGCGCTCAGCCAGCAACGCCTGCAAGGTCAATGGCAACGCCGCCAGCTCGATGCGCTCACCGCATTGCAGGCCGACTTGCGCGTAGGTCGTCGGCAAGACTTCATTGCCTGGTTCGGCGTTATCGGTGGCGGCTTGATGGCCTTAGCCAGTGCCGATGCCCTGCCATGGTCAGCGCCACCAGCTCTGCTAGGTTGGGGCATTGCTGTTATCGTAGTCAGCGCGTTCTGGCGTGTAACTCGCGCCTAATTTGCCGTGGAGGCTAGTATGTCTTGGCTAGATGATGTGAAGTTCGATAGCGATGGCCTGATTCCTGCCATCGCGCAAGACCACCAAAGTGGCCGTATCCTCATGGTCGCTTGGATGAATCGAGAAGCTTTAGCGCTAACCGTCGCCGAGCAACGTGCGATTTATTGGTCACGCTCGCGCGCTAAACTCTGGCGCAAAGGCGAAGAGTCCGGCCATGTGCAAAAACTCATTGAGTTGCGCCTAGATTGCGATGCCGATGTCATTAATATGCAAGTTGAGCAAATCGGCGGCATGGCCTGTCACACTGGTCGCGAATCTTGCTTCTATCGCCGATTACACGATGGCCAATGGCAAACCGTAGACCCCGTGCTGAAATCACCGGACGAGATTTACTCATGAGCGACTCCGACAAAAATCATGTGCTACGCGAACTCGCGCTAGTCTTGGCTGAGCGCAAAAAGGCCAGCCCTGAAAGCTCCTATGTTGCCAGCCTGCACCATAAAGGCCTGAACAAAATTCTTGAGAAGGTTGGTGAGGAATGCACCGAGGCCATCATTGCGGCAAAAGATGCCGAGCGCAGCGGATCACTCGATGAGCTAGTCTACGAGACGGCCGATTTATGGTTTCATTCATTGGTCATGCTCAGCCATTTAGGTGGCCATCCCGATCAAATTTTAGCGGAGCTAGCACGACGCTTTGGCCTCTCTGGTCATGACGAAAAAGCTAGTCGCGACACCCCTTAGTTTTAGCAAATGAAATAGCGCGCTAGCGCGAGGAGACACCAATGTTATCTGGATTATCACTACCGCATATTTTGCTGCTATTGGTTATTGTCGTGCTGCTCTTCGGCACCAGTAAATTAAAAAATCTAGGCAAGGATCTAGGCGGTGCTATTAAAGGCTTTAAAGAGTCGATGAACGGAGACGACGAGGCAAAAGCAAAAGCACCGGAGCAGAAAGTCACGCACCAGCCTCAAGATCAAGTACCGCCAAGCGACATCAAGGCTAATGAGCCCAGCTCACACGATCGCAAAGACAGCTAATACCCAACGAGACGCGCGCCATGTTTGATGTCGGCTTTAGCGAACTATTTGTCCTCGCGATCATCGCACTAGTGGTGCTTGGGCCTGAAAAACTACCGCATGCCGCGCGTATGGCCGGAGCTTGGATTGGTCGCATCCGTCGCACCATTATCAATGTTCAAGCTGACATCGAAAACGAAGTTGCTAGCTCTGAAATGCGTGAACGTATTCGTAAAGAAATGGCCAAGGCCGAGGCCGCAAAGCAGCAATTGAGCACCGACATTATGCAAAGCGTGAATGCCCCAAGCTCCGAACGCTCTGCTAAAGCAAATGAGTCAGACGCGGTAAAAGCCAGCGACAATCAGCCGCAAGGCAAAATCAATGACTGAGCAAACTCCTCCCGAAGTCGCCGGTGGCGAAATGCCCTTAGTCGCGCATCTCATTGAATTACGCACACGATTGTTGCGTATCATCATTCTGCTCATCGTGGTGTTTTTCAGTTTGGTGTATTTCGCCAACGATATTTACGCCTGGCTCTCAGCACCGCTGCGCGCACTGCTTCCCCTCGGCAGCACGATGATCGCCACCGATGTCACCTCGCCATTCATGGCGCCATTTAAGCTGACATTTTTTGTCGCGCTATTTGCTAGCGTGCCCTATATTTTATTTCAGCTCTGGGGCTTTATTGCGCCGGCGCTGTATCAACGCGAACGCCGCATTGCCATCCCCTTAGTGTTCACCAGTGTCGTGCTGTTTTACGCCGGCATAGCCTTCGCTTACTTCATCACGCTGCCGGCCATCCTCGGCTTCTTCACCCGCATCGGCCCTGAAGATGTCGCCATCATGACCGACATCAATCTCTATTTAGACTTCGCACTAAAGCTATTTTTAGTCTTCGGCGTCACCTTTGAGATTCCCATCGCCGTGCTCGTGCTAATTGCTGCTGGCGTAATCAGCAGCGCATCTCTTGCCGAAAAGCGTCGCTACATCATTGTCGGCTGTTTTGCCGTCTAAATGTTCTTGACGCCACCGGATGCACTATCGATGACCATGCTCGCCGTACCCATGTGGTTACTGTTTGAAGCAGGCCTATTTTTCGGCGCCATATTGGAGCGCCAACGAAAAAGCCACGCTAGCGAATAGCTCAGCGTGGCTTAGCCATACAACATTATCTAAGTCTAATGTTGATGCGCGTGGCTCATGCCCATCCGCATCAGCAAGTCCCGCGCCAACGGATTACCATCCATGTCCGCTAAATCAGCCTGATCAATCAGCTGACTTGCCACCAACGCCTTCACTGGTGCATCCCATTGCCGCACAGGCTTAGCAGTACCGCCACAAGCTAAACTAAATGGCTGCTTCGGAGACTTCAGCAGACGCTCAAACTCGGCCACTTGCGGCGCGCGAGCCAACTCCAAAGGATGCGTAAAGCTCACCCCTTGCTTGATGTCTTGCGCCCAAAAAAGCACTTGCTGAATACGCCCTTGTGTTGATGCCCGCCATTGCCAAAGCTGACCTGGCGCCTGCATAGCGACATGCCTATTTTTCGCATGACTCCAGCGTGTCACTGCAAATACGGGTGGCAACGACCCACAGTAGCCAGCGTCGGCAATCACTTCATATTCCACCCAACGCTGTGCATGAGCCGGTGCCATAAAGGCACCAGCTACAGACAACGCCAGCACGATCTGGCGAACCCTCATTACTTCACCATACTGCTGAGAAGTGGGTGTGCGTCAGCCATGACATGGAAAATATAACTTTGCTCTACCACTCCTCGGAATAAATGTGCGCCAGGGCCTTTGGCAAAAATCATCACATCCTCACCGGCATGAGTCTCAGCCGATGTCGGCACCAAAGCCTCTTGGTGATAGTTCATATCTTTGGTATTGACGCTTGTGAGATCGGCACGAGGATTACTCAACGAGCCAGGCGTCATATCGGTTTTACTTGTTTTAGCACCATAGATGTCTTCACCAGCTACGCCCGCAGCAAAGCCTAAACCGTTGGCATAAAGCAGCGTGGTGTAGGGCTTACCTAGCAAATCAACAGCATCGCTGGTTTCAACATCGCCAGTGGCGCCATTAGCTTCACGCGTCAGACCTAAGATTGGGTTGTTACGAATTGGGTAACCACCAATCGTCAATGTGTGGCTATGGTCAGCAGTAACCACAATCAATGTATCGCTATCATTGGTTAATTCATCGGCCTTTTTGACAGCCGCATCAAATGCCTGCGAATCCTTCAATGCGCGATAAGCGTTACCTGCATGGTGTGCATGATCGATGCGACCTGCCTCAACCATTAAGAAGTAGCCTTTTTGATTCTTACTCAAAATACTAATGGCTTTGCTGGTCATATCGGCTAATGACGGCTCACCCTGAGGCGACGCATCATTTTTACGATCGGCCTCAAAGTCCATGTGTGACGCATTAAATAAACCTAATACGTGGTTAGTCGCTGCGGCATTCAACGCATCAAACTGAGCTTTAGTTTGGACTACAGCCCCGCCCATGTTTGCAGGGTGCTTAGCCAACCACTCGGCTGTTAAGTCACGTCCGTCATTACGACGACCAAAACTACCCTCAATATCCTTAGTTGTTTTAGGCAAAAATGCGCGGCGACCACCGCCCATCGCAACCTCTAATCCATCGCCAACAGGAAAGTTAATCAACTGCGAGGCTATGTCCGTACATCCAGTAGCAGCAATAGCATTAGCAGCTACTAAGTCGGCAAGATCTCGATCACTCTCGGCATCTCGGTTAGTAATATGACTATAAACCGCTGCTGGCGTGGCATGAGTCAAGCGTGCAGTCGAAATCACACCAGTCGACATGCCTTGCGTTTCGGCAAGCTCTGCAATGGTGGCTAGTTTTCGCGAATCAGCGCAGCCATCGGCGGCGTTTTTCTTTATAGCGCCGGTAACAGACAAATAGCCCTCTTTAGTTTTCACACCAGTGACCATTGCAGTCATGGTAGGAGCCGAATCAGCTGTTTGTTGATTCACAGAATAAGTGCGCGATAACGCCAAGTACGGCAGTGACTCCATGTACAAGGTGTTCGATTCGCCATCTTTGTTTTGTTCTTGGCCATCAAAAATACGTGCGGCGGTGAGTGTTGAAATACCGAAGCCATCCCCGACAAATAAAATCACGTTTTTCGCTTTGCCACTGGCAATAGCTTGACGCGCCTGCTCTTCACTCAAGCGCTGCTGACCGCGCGCACTGAAGTAAGTTACGTCGGCCTTATTCACTGCCAACATACTAGGCACATCAGCTACCGCTGAAGAGCCACCACAAGCTTGTAACAATGCCATTGTTGATGCCGCTAATACTCCAGCGGCAATTATTTTCATCTTCATCAGTCTGCTCCTATGGGCTATGGTCGCGCGCCCGATGGCGCACTGAAATAACTCATAGATAGTCACAACCCAAAGTGACGCAGCCATGACGTCCAGATGACGCTTTCAATTTTCTCCTAGCAACGCTGCCTATTGCTCAGTAGAGCGCGCTCGCATTCCGGTGTATGGTGTATTGCTTCGTTAAACCAACCCTATTGATAATCATGATTTCCGCCGCGCTACGCTCACAACTCAATGCTCTCATCGCCACGCCTAGCGTGAGCTCGACTGATACCTCGATCGACCAAGGCAATCGTGCAGTCATCGATCTGATCGCCGAATGGGCAACAGCGCTCGGATTTCGTTGCGAAATCATGCCGGTATCAACAGGCAAAGCCAATTTACTCGCCACCCTTGGTGAAGGCCCAGGAGGTCTGGTATTTTCTGGCCATACTGACACCGTGCCGTTTGACTCTAGCGGCTGGCATAACGACCCTTTCGAATTAACTGAGCGCGATGGCCGCTTATATGGCCTCGGCAGCGCTGACATGAAAGGCTTTTTCCCACTTGCCTTAGCCGCTGCCGATGAAGCCGTGGCTCATATTCGTGCTGG
>CAXIBK010000089.1:0-8419 GCA_964022225.1 uncultured Paraperlucidibaca sp. | reverse complement strand
AGCCGGCCTTAATGATGCGCTGCTCTACTTCACTCAGCTCATCCTCACCCTCGCCTAAGTCACCGAGTTCTTTTTGAATGGCTTTCATTTGCTCATTCAAATAATACTCGCGCTGGCTTTTCTCCATTTGCTTTTTAACGCGGCCACGAATGCGCTTTTCAACCTTCAGGATGTCAATTTCCGACTCCATATGGGCCATCAGATGCTCAACACGCTGCTGCACAGACAAGATATTTAAAATGGCCTGTTTTTCTTCCAAACGCAGCGTCAAATGCGCGGCTATTGTGTCTGCCAAGCGGCTAGGATCATCTATGCCGGCAACCGAAGTCAGCACTTCGTTGGCAACCTTTTTCGACAGCTTTACGTATTGATCAAACTGGTTGAGCAAAGTGCGTACTAAAACTTCGGAGTCTTGCTTAGTCAGATCGTCCTGCTGTACTTCCTCGACTTGCGCGATATAGGCATCGTCATTTTCAGATAGTGATAGCAAATGACCGCGGCGCTGGCCTTCAACAAGCACCTTGATCGTGCCATCAGGTAGCTTAAGCAGCTGTAAGATATTCGCTACCGTGCCAATCGAATACAAACCGTCTTGATCAGGATCATCCTCACCAGCATCACGCTGAGACACTAAAAATATATGCTTGTCTGAGGCCATCGCTTGATCGAGCGCGGCAATTGAGCGCTCACGACCTACAAACAAAGGAATTACCATGTGTGGATAAATCACCACGTCGCGCAAAGGTAACAACGGTAAATGCAGTTTTTGTGCGGCCATGAAATGCTCCCAATGCAGTCAAGCAGATATCAATCTATTGCTTACTTTATGGGGGTGCAGTGATGTGAATTACAAGGTGGACATTGCAGAATTACGAAAAAATGGCAAAAAAAAGGGGCAAGTGCCCCTTTTTTAACCATATTTGCTCGGAATTACTCCGGCATCACACGCGCAGTCTCGATATTGTCATAAACCAATAGCGGTTCCGTTTCACCTTGCACTACTTTCTCATCGATGAGCACTTTGCTCACGCCCTCCAGTGAAGGCAGCTCATACATGGTATCGAGCAAGATGCCCTCAAGAATCGAGCGCAAGCCACGAGCACCGGTTTTACGGGCCAACGCTTTAGCAGCAATCGCCTTCAATGCCTCTGGACGGAATTCCAATTGCACGCCTTCCATTTCTAGCAGCTTGGCATACTGCTTAGTAAGTGCGTTTTTCGGCTCAGTCAAAATTTGCACCAGCGCTGACTCATCAAGCTCACCCAGCGTAGCGATAACAGGTAAGCGACCAACAAATTCAGGAATTAAACCAAACTTCACTAAATCCTCTGGTGATACCGACTTAAACAGCTCACCCGTGCTCGGGGTCTTCGACTGGCCTTTTACCAACGCGTTAAAACCAATACCGCCTGGCTCAGAACGTTGCTGAATGACTTTATCGAGCCCAGCAAACGCACCACCAACGATAAAGAGGATATTTGACGTATCAACCTGTAAGAATTCTTGCTGCGGATGCTTACGGCCACCTTGCGGTGGCACACTCGCTACTGTGCCCTCAATAAGTTTCAATAGCGCCTGTTGCACGCCCTCACCGCTAACATCCCGAGTGATTGATGGGTTATCACTTTTGCGCGAAATCTTATCGATCTCATCGATGTAGACGATGCCGGTCTGCGCCTTTTCGACATCGTAGTCGCAGTTTTGCAGCAGCTTTTGGATAATGTTTTCGACATCCTCACCAACATAGCCAGCTTCGGTCAACGTTGTGGCATCAGCCATGGTAAAAGGTACATTAAGCACACGCGCCAACGTTTGCGCGAGCAATGTTTTACCGGAGCCGGTAGGACCGATCAGCAAAATATTGCTCTTAGTTAGCTCGACCTCTGTGCTTTGACGGCCGTTTTGCACTTTTTTCATGCCGGCGCGCAGACGCTTATAGTGGTTATAAACCGCTACCGCTAACACACGTTTGGCTTGATCTTGGCCAATCACATAATCATCTAACGTGGTTTTTAACTCGCGCGGAGTTGGCAGAGCATCACTCGCCTGCTCATCTTTTTTGTCTTGGACTTCTTCGCGAATAATGTCATTGCACAGGTCTACGCATTCATCGCAGACATATACCGACGGCCCTGCGATGAGTTTGCGTACTTCGTGCTGGCTCTTTCCGCAGAAAGAGCAAAAGAGCAACTTGCTGTCACCGCCGCGTTTTTCTTCGGTCATGCTACTTCTCTCAGTGGCTGCAAATTAAGGGCGCTTGGTAAGCACTTCGTCGATCAAACCATACGACTTTGCATCACCAGCCGTCATAAAGTTATCACGATCGGTGTCTCGTTCAATACGCTCTAAGGGCTGGCCAGTGTGCAAAGCTAAGAGCTCATTCAGCAGCTGTTTGATTTTTAAAATTTCTTGCGCATGAATGGCAATATCTGATGCCTGCCCTTGGAAACCGCCCAAAGGCTGGTGAATCATTACGCGTGAGTTAGGCAAGGCAAAACGCTTACCTTTGGCACCGGCGGAAAGCAAAAAAGCACCCATAGATGCCGCTTGGCCGATACAAATGGTTGAAATATCGGGCTTGATGAAGTTCATCGTGTCAAAAATTGCCATGCCGGCCGTGACCGAGCCGCCTGGCGAATTGATGTAGAGGTTGATGTCTTTATCGGGGTTAACCGATTCTAAAAACAACATCTGGGCAACAATCAAGTTGGCCATATTATCTTCAACGGGGCCAACAAGAAAAATCACACGTTCTTGTAATAGGCGCGAGTAAATATCGTAAGCGCGCTCACCACGAGCAGACTGCTCAACAACCATCGGGATCAAACCGAGGTTACGAATATCATTAGCACTGGGTTGTTCAAATCGCATGGATAGCCTGCCTGAAACAATCAAATAAAGAGGACAACTGCCGGAGCTTATTAGGGCAGGAGCACAAACAAACACTCCCGAGCAGTCAAAGACATACATCGGGAGTGTCGGTCGTGCGTGGCGCGAGGTCAAGGCCAGCGCGCTCCTGTTTTTGTGCAGCAATGACGCATATTGCGTGCAATTTACGCACGCGGCGTGCAGCCAATGCTGCCATCAACAGATTTTAACGTTGTGGACGCACTACATCGGTGTATTTAGCAGCAGCTTCAGTAACTTTAGCTTCTGCTAACACACAATCGATAACCTGATCTTCCAAAACCATGGCTTCTACTTGGGCTAGCTGCTCTTTGTTGCCCATGTAATAGTTGATGACTTCTTCTGGTGACTCATAAGATTCAGCCACTTCAGCCACCACTGCGCGCACGCGCTCTGCATCAACCACAATCGCCTTATCTTTGATGATTTGGCTGATCAACAAGCCCAAAGACACACTGCGCTCGGCTTGTTCTTTGAACAAGTCATCAGGCAGCATTTTTGGATCCAGCTTGGCATTTGCGCCACCAAACTGTTGGAACATAGCATTACGCTGACGTTCGATTTCGCCAGCTACTAAAGCCTTTGGTGCATCAACACTATGGGCAGCTAAAAGCTGATCCATGGTCTGCGATTTCACCTTGTTTTTCACGGCCTGTTTAAGTTCGCGAGCCATGTTTTTAGCCACGTCTTCACGCAGTTTAGCCTCGCCGCCCTCTGTCACACCGAAGGCTTTCAGGAAAGTTTCGTCGATTTCAGGCAATACTTGCTTTTGCACTTTGTGTGCAGTGATTTTGAATACGGCTGCTTTTCCTTGCAGATTTTCTGCTTGGTAATCAGCTGGGAAAGTCACGTTAATGTCGCGCTCTTCACCGGCTTTAATACCAACAACACCATCTTCAAAGCCTGGAATCATGCGACCTGAGCCAAGAACTAGTTCGAAATTGCTCGAGGTGCCACCTTCAAAAGCTTCACCATCAATGCTGCCAGCAAAGTCTACTAGCACTTTGTCGCCATCAGTTGCTGCTTCTGTGCTGTCTTCAAAGCTTGCACGTTGCTTGCGCAGGCTTTCGATCATTTCATCGATGTCAGCATCATTGATATCAACCACGGGGCGTTCAACACTGACATCAGCGAAGCTACCAAGAGTGATTTCTGGATAAACTTCGACCAGAGCCGTGAAGCTTAGGTCTTCGCCAGCTTTGTCGCTAACTTCTTCAATGCTTGGATAGCCGGCTGGATTGAGTTTTTCTTGCGTCACGGCTTCATAAAAGCTGTCACGGATAATTTCACCTAAAGCCTCTTGACGAATAGAGTCGCCAAAGCGTTTTTGCACCACTGAAAGTGGCACTTTGCCAGGACGAAAGCCATCCATACGAATGGTGCGAGCTGCTTTCGCCACGCGGGCACTCACGTCTTGATCAATTTTTGTGGCCGGCACAACAACTTTGACACGGCGCTCTATATTGGAAACGGTTTCTACAGTGACTTGCATGACAACCTCAAGACTTATGTGGTTCACGGGAAATAAATGGGCGAGCAGCGTAAGACTGCAAAATCAAGGGACAGCATTATAGAGAATGCGGGGCAGAATAAAAGGCCAAGCGTATTTGGGTGAAACTTTAAGCAAACGAACTAACATTTGAGTTTTTTCTGTTGACGACCTGCTCACGGATTCGTAATATGCGGCCTCGCAAGTCAGCAAGCCTTTTGGTAAGTTACTTACGATGTTCGGGGTATAGCGCAGTCCGGTAGCGCGCCTGGTTTGGGACCAGGATGTCGGGAGTTCGAATCTCTCTACCCCGACCACTTTTTCAAAGCTTTGGTACTGCGCTTTGCGCTCGTAGCTCAGCTGGATAGAGCATCGGCCTTCTAAGCCGAGGGTCGCAGGTTCGAGTCCTGCCGGGCGCACCAGATTGCGCAAACTATGTGGTGGCCGTAGCTCAGTTGGTAGAGTCCCGGATTGTGATTCCGGTTGTCGTGGGTTCGAGTCCCATCGGCCACCCCACTTCCCTTTCGTAACACCTCTCAAAACACCTGCATACTGTTGAATCGAAGATTACGATTTTTATTTTATTTTGGCTCGCCTCAACAACAGCAGCATAAGCATATAAATCATCAAACCGAATAAAACTAAACTTGCGCCAATGCCGGCGAATAGGTCCGGCGCCTTCATCATCGTGCTCATCAGCGAATCTTGGTAAAAGAAAAACCACTCGTGACCTGCGGGGAATATCCAGCGATGTAGTTGATAAAACACGGCCTCAAAGCCCACTACCGCTAATAATCCGCCAAGCGCAACCAACACGGCTAGTAATATACCCCCTTGCCAGCGCCATTGAATCTCATTAATACGATGACGTAGCAACCATAAGGCCGCCATCGTGAATCCAGCTACACAAAACAGAGCCACGCGTAGCCAATCGATTAGCGCGGCAACATCTTGCAAGTGCACTACTTCTGGTTCGCGTAACAGCGCTTTTGTAACACCATAGGCATCGGTGAAGCGAATATCCGTAAGGCCTAAACCACCATGATGAATCGCGTGCACGATGGCATTAAACGCTGCCTGCTGCGCGCTAGATGAGATGGTGTCAAAGCCTAAAATATAGCGATTTTGCGGACCAAATTCAGCTATCTGAGCATGCAGGCTTAACCAGTCGTACCAAAGCGCATAGCCGTAATTAAACTCGGCATGCAGCCACCAGCTGATGCCTAACGCGACCAGCAGCAGGCCGGTGAGTACGGCAAACCATGCGGCTTGATAGCGAAATAGCATTAGCGCTCCAGCTTGTACCAAAGCGCATAAAGCGCCGGCACAAAGAACAGCGTGATGGCCGTGCCAACCGCAATGCCGCCAATTAGCACATAGGCCAGAGGCCCCCAGAAGCTATCGAAGGTGAGCGGAATAAAGGCAAATACGGCGCAAATCGCGGTCAGCACCACCGGTCTTGCTCGGCGTACTGCAGCTTCGATGACCGCATTCACTGGCGTCATATTCGATGCCAAATTATCGGCAACTTGCTGGGTCAAAATCAGCGTATTGCGCATGAGGATGCCGGCCAAACCAATTAAGCCGAGTAAGGCGACAAAGCCAAAGGGCTGACCAAACAGGAGCAGTGCTAGAACAGCGCCGATGATGCCCAAAGGCGCTGTGCCCACACAGAAAAACAGGCCAAAAAAGCCCCACATCTACACAATGACAAAGATCAGCATGAACGCGATCATCAGTGGTTGTAGCTTTTGGATGGAGGCATCGGCCTTACCAGACTGCTCGACGCTGCCACCGATATCGATACGATAATCCGGCGGTAAGCGATTTCGTAGTTCCTCGGTCGCCTGCCAAATTGCTGCAGTCATATCATTGGGCTGTACGCCGGAAACCTCGGCATGAACGGCAATAAATGGCTCACGGTTATAGCGTTTTAGCACCGGCTCTTCGTAGCGCACGGTGACATCGCCGACTTGTGCAAGCGGCACTTTACGGCCATCTGCCGAACGCAACTCTAGGCCAGCCAAACGTGCCTCGGAGCTGCTATGACCTTTAGCCACCACCTCAACCAAGCGGTTGCCTTTGCGCAGCTGCGTAATTGGACCACCTTCGAGCTCAAATTGCAGCTGACGAGCCACTTCGGCTGGCGTTAGGCCGATTAAGCGTAGGCGCTCGGTGTCCATAGCCACGTGTAAGATGGGCGCACGCTCATCCCACTCAAGGTGTGGATCACGAATGGCAGGGTTTGCCGCCATGATTTCGCGCAGCTCTTTGGCAATGCCACGAAGCTTTTGCACATCGGGGCCAACTACACGAAAACTCACCGGCCAAGTCACAGGCGGCCCGTATAGCAGGCTAGTGACGCGCACTCGAGCCTCAGGGAACTCACCATCATCGATGTGCTTTTGCAGCGTCGCGATTATCGTGTCGCGATCTTCTTTGTTATGACCTACCGCTACCATTTTGGCAAAGGCAGGATCAGGTTGTTCAGGCAAAATCGAGATAAAGAAGCGCGGCGCACCACCACCAAGATAAGTCGACAGTGTGCTGACTTCGGGCATGTCGTGCAAAATTGCTTCTAACTTACGCGCAGTTTTATCGGTGATATCGATCGATGTACCCTGCGGCAGTGAGATGCTAATCATTACTTCTGGACGATCTGAACTAGGGAAGAACTGCTTCTCTACCACAGTGGCCATGGCGATTATCGACAGCACGAGAACACCTACAGTGGCCATCACGACAAGGCCACGATTCGCAACACAACGGCGAACCCAAGTGCGCATTCGAGCATAGCCCGGTGTGTCGTAAGGCGAATGGCCCTCGCTATGACTTGGTTTCGGCAATAATTTCACACCTAAATATGGCGTGAATGTCACCGCAACAAGCCATGAAACTATGAGCGAAATTGCTAATACCCAAAATATATTGCCGGCGTATTCGCCAACACCCGATTTAGCAAAACCAATCGGCACAAAGCCCGCCACGGTCACTAGGGTGCCAAAGAGCATTGGGGCGGCTGTTACTTTCCATGCATACGATGCCGCCCGCACACGATCTAAGCCTTCCTCCATCTTTACGATCATCATTTCGATGGCAATAATGGCGTCATCGACTAAGAGCCCTAGCGCCAAAATCAATGCACCCAAGGTGATTCGATCAAGGTTGATATTCATGCTCAACATGATCAAAAAGCTCAGCCCAAGCGTGATAGGAATAGCGATACCAACCACGATGCCAGCACGCAGGCCAATGGCGACCACGCTCACTGCCATCACCACCAGCATGGCGACTAAGAACTTGAATTGAAATAAATTTACCGCCGCAGAGATCGCATGCGCTTGATTAGTCATGGCTTTAAATTCCATGCCCAAAGGCAGACGCGCTTGCTCGCTAGCGATGAAATCGGCCAAACGATCCCCTAGATCTAGACCATTTTCGCCCTTTTTCATCACCATGCCGATGAGCAGTGCATCCTCGCCACTTGAGCGCACCACATATTGGCGCGGCTCTTCGTAGCCTTGGCGAATTGTGGCCACATCTTGCAGACGAATCAGCTTATTGCCGATACGAATCGGCACAGTGGCAAGCTGCTCGAGCTTGCTGAGATCATTATCGAGGCGAACATAAATTCGTGGCCCAGCCGACTCAAAACGACCGGCAGGAAGCAGGCGATTATCTTCCTCAATAGCGGCAAAAATCTGCTGCGGCACAATGCCTAAGTTGACCAACTTTTGGCTATCAAACTCGAGGTATACCTTCTGTCTAGGTTCGCCAATAACAATCACTTTCTGTACGCCCTTAACGCGGCCTAGACGATCACGAATACCGTCTAAGGTGCTTAGCGCATCGCGCATCGGCAGGCCTGGCGCGGTCAGCGACAGCACACTGAAATAGACATCGGCAAAATCATCGTTAGAAATTGGCCCAATAACACCTTGCGGCAGCAAGGGCACCAGGTCCTGCATGCGTTTGCGCACTTCGTAGAACAAATGCGGCATATCTTCACTTGGCGTGAAATCT
>CAXIBK010000088.1:0-8447 GCA_964022225.1 uncultured Paraperlucidibaca sp. | reverse complement strand
CTTGTGATATTCCGATAGCAAACTAAGCAATCCATTGCGCAATGAGCGCGGGTTGGCTTAGTAGTACCCAATGGCCAGCGTCGATGTCGCGGCGATAAAGCTCGGGCACCCATGTTTTCAGATCGTTAAACAAGCTGACGTTGACGAATTTATCGCGACTAGGAACGATGATTTGCACTGGGCAACAAGCGAAAGCTTCGGCGGGGCCAGTGAGCTTGTTGAGGAAATTGGCGCGATACAGTTTGACGCCCTCAACGCCATCGGCGGTTTGCGAAGGGTTAGGGTGGCGTTCTTGTACGCGTTCAAAGCGTGATAAGTATTTTGGCCAGAAGCGGCCAACACCTAGCTTCCACATGCTCGGCGCTATTACTGGCACTTGAAATAGCATGATGTACCAAGAGCTGGTGAGCTGGCGCAGGCCCTCAATAATAGCTCGTGGTTCGCTGCTGCCTAGGCGCTTGCGCATCCAGTGGCCGGCATGATCTAAGCTGGGGCCAGAAATGCTGCTGAAGCTGATGATGCGGTCATCAAGCGCTTTACCGGTGACCGACTCCCAGCTCTGAATGGAGCCCCAGTCATGTGCGGCAAGATGAAATCGCTGTGCTGGGATAATTGTGTCGACCACGGCCTCAAGGTCGTGGGCTAATTGAGTTAGGCGGTAGGCAGCAACATTATTGCCTGAGTCCGAGCTGCCGGCGCCACGCACATCATACAAAATGACATGAAACTGCTCGGCCAAACGCTCCGCTACTGGTAGCCAGACGCGATGATTATCGGGATAGCCGTGCACCAGCACTAAAGCTGGTGCATCGGGTGAGCCCATGCTTTTGGCATGCAATGTGATGCCGTCAGTGGTGCGAATTTGATAGGTGTTCACGACAAAGCTCCGCCATGTATTTGCTAATACCATAATCTTTACACTGAGCACTGTTACATTGCAAATAGTTTGCTGCTTACTTGGTGTCATGCAGCGCTGCCTTTCTGCTTGATTTGCCGTATAATCCGCCATCACTTATGAGCACCCCGAGCCGCCACGGAGCCCCGCATGTTCAGCAATGACCAAACAATTTCGCGTTTTGACCCCGAATTAGCCGCCGCCATGGCGCAAGAAGATGCGCGCCAAGAAGCACACATCGAGATGATTGCCTCGGAAAACTACTGCTCACCCGCGGTTATGGAAGCGCAAGGCTCTAAACTGACCAACAAATATGCCGAAGGCTATCCTGGCAAGCGCTACTACGGTGGCTGCGAATACGTGGATGTGATTGAGCAACTGGCCATCGATCGTGCGAAAGAGTTGTTTGGCGCTGACTATGCCAACGTGCAGCCACACGCTGGCTCGCAAGCCAACAGCGCCGTGTTTTTGGCGCTGTTGAGTGCTGGCGACACGGTATTGGGCATGTCTTTAGCCCATGGCGGCCACTTAACGCATGGCGCGAAAGTTAACTTTTCCGGTAAAAACTACAATGCTGTGCAGTACGGCATCGATACAACGACCGGCTTAATCGACTATGACGAAGTGGAGCGCTTAGCCTTAGAGCATAAGCCGCGCATGATTATTGCTGGCTTCTCGGCCTATTCGCAGATTTTAGACTTCCCGCGTTTCCGCGCCATTGCCGATAAAGTTGGTGCGTATTTGTTTGTTGATATGGCTCACGTGGCCGGCCTGGTGGCGGCGGGTGTATACCCTAATCCCGTGCCTTTTGCCGATGTGGTCACCACCACCACGCACAAAACCTTGCGTGGTCCACGCTCTGGTTTGATCTTGGCTCGCGCTAATGCCGATATCGAGAAGAAGCTTAGCTCGGCGGTGTTCCCTGGCAACCAAGGCGGCCCGCTGATGCACGCCATTGCCGCGAAAGCTATTTGCTTTAAAGAAGCGATGGCGCCTGAGTTCAAGGCCTATCAGCAAGCGGTGGTGAAAAACGCGCAAACCATGGCTCGCGTGTTCATGGATCGTGGCTTTGATGTGGTGTCTGGCGGTACTGAGAACCATCTTTTCCTGCTCTCGCTGATCAAACAAGACATCACTGGTAAAGATGCCGATGCTGCCTTAGGTCGCGTTGGTATTACCGTGAACAAAAACGCAGTGCCGAATGATCCACGTTCACCATTCGTGACTTCGGGCATCCGGCTTGGTACACCAGCAGTGACTACGCGTGGCTTTACTGAGGCTGATTGCGCTGAGTTGGCGGGCTGGATTGCTGATGTCATCGAGGGTTTGAAAGCTAACCCCGAGGGCGATGCGGCAGTGGAAGCACGTGTGGCCGCTGCGGTGAAAGCGATCTGCGCTAAATATCCGGTGTACGGCGCTTAATTAAGCCCGACATCAAACACTGTTGTTGACGAAACACAGGGTGGTTCTTTTCTCATGCATTGTCCGTTCTGTAAAACAGAAGATACCAAGGTCATCGACTCGCGTCTGGTGACCGATGGTGATCAAATCCGCCGCCGTCGGGAGTGCATCTCCTGCGGCGAGCGCTTTACTACATTTGAAACTGCCGAATTAGTTATTCCTCGTGTCATCAAATCTGACGGTACGCGTCAGCCTTTCGACGTCGAAAAGCTACGTGAAGGCATGCTGCATTCTCTGCAAAAGCGCCCCGTTAGCATCGACCGTATTGATGCCGCCGTGCATCAAATCATGCATAAATTACGCGCCACCGGTGAGCGTGAAATCAGAACGCGGCATATTGGCGAGTTGGTGATGGCTGAGCTCAAGCAACTCGACCCCGTGGCTTATGTACGCTTCGCTTCGGTTTATCGCGACTTTCAAGATGTCGATGCTTTCCGCACTGAAATCGATAGCTTGCGCCCGACCGAGACGGGCGAGTGAGCGAATTTACCGCTGCCGATTACGCGCACATGGCCGAAGCCTTGCGTTTAGCTGCGCGTGGACAGTATTCGGTGCATCCCAACCCACAAGTCGGCTGCGTGATCGTTCGTGATGGCGTGGTGGTCGGTCGCGGCGGACATCTGCGCGCCGGTGAGCCGCATGCCGAAGTTTATGCCTTGGCTGAGGCGGGTGAGTTAGCACGCGGTGCAACGGCCTACGTCACCCTTGAGCCTTGCGCGCATCATGGTCGCACGCCGCCCTGCGCTGAGGCACTGGTTGCGGCTGGCGTAGCAGAAGTCGTGGTCTCCGTTCGCGATGCCAATCCGCAAGTTGCGGGCCGTGGCATCAAGCGCTTAAGAGACGCCGGCATTAATGTCCGCGATGGCTTGCTTGCTGACCAAGCGCAGGCGCAAAACCTCGGGTTTTTACGCGTGATGGCCGGTGGTCGCCCGTGGTTGCGCGCGAAAATCGCCCTCAGTGCCGATGGCCGCAGCGCCATGGCATCGGGCGAGTCGAAATGGATTACCGGCAGCGCCGCACGTGCCGATGTGCAGCACTGGCGGGCACGCAGTAGCGCTATTATCACCGGCTCGGGCACAATTTTGGCCGATGACCCGAGCCTGAATGTGCGTCCAGAAATGTGGGTGGACGCTGCGCATCTACAGGCACATGCAGTCAGTGGCGTGCGCCAGCCTGAGCGAGTGGTGCTGGACACGTTTGCGCGTACACCGATAGATTCCGCATTATTTGCGTCGGGTGGTGCGGTGCGCGTATTGCATGGTGCTATTGATGGTTCTGCTGAAATGGCCGCTCGCATTGAGGCTCTGAAGGCAAGTGGTGCATTGCTGCAGGCGATAGCGTTGGCAACAGCTAATTCGCCTACACAGAGCGCTGCGCAAACGGCCAGCAACCAATCAGGTCTAGATATTCACGCGGCATTATCCACGCTAGCGACAGCGGGCCATCACACCTTAATGTTGGAAGCAGGCGCCACGCTCACCGGCGCTTTTTTACGTGCAGGCGTAGTCGATGAGCTGATTGTTTACCAAGCTCCCACGCTACTTGGCAGCGAAGCGCGTGCTGCCATTGCATGGCCGATGCAGCACATGGCTGAGCAATGCCGCATGAGGGTTACGGATCGCCGTCAAATCGGTGAAGATACCCGCACGATTTACCATTGCTCAGTTGCAGCAACTTAAGGCTTCGGAGTTAGGCAATGTTTACAGGCATTATTGAGGCAGTTGGTTTGGTGCGACGTATTGAGCCGCGCGGCGGGGATCTGCGTTTGACCATCGCTACCGGCAAGCTCGACATGCGTGATGTCAAACTCGGTGATTCGATTGCGACTAATGGCGTGTGCCTGACGGTGATTGCGCAGGGCAGCGATTGGTATAGCGCCGATGTGTCGTTGGAAACGGTAGCGCGTTCGACCTTGGCAAATTTCACCGTAGGTCATCGCGTCAATTTAGAAAAAGCTTTGCTACCGACGACGCGTTTGGGCGGCCATTTGGTCAGCGGTCATGTTGATGGCGTTGGTGAAATTGTCTCGGTTACGCCAAGTGCGCGCTCGATTCGCTACCGCGTAAAAGCACCAGATAGCCTCGCCAAATACATGGCTGAAAAGGGCTCAATCACCACTGATGGTGTGAGTTTGACCATTAATGCCATAGACGGGGCCGTGTTTGATCTCAATATCGTGCCGCACACCGTGCAAGAAACTAATGTCGGTGATTGGGCTCCAGGCGTTAAGCTCAACCTCGAAGTCGATGTTTTAGCGCGCTACCTCGAGCGTTTAATGATGGGCGAGCGCGCTGCACATTCCACTGCTGGCTCTGGTATTACGCTGGCCATGTTGGCGGAGAATGGTTATGGCTCACATTAAAATGAAGCACACTTTTTCGCAGCAACTAACGTTGGCGGCACTGGCTACCTTGCTGATGCCGGCCTCGGCATTTGCCATCGATTTTGCCGCTGCCCGTGAGCAACAGTTTATGCAAGCCTGCATGACTGATGCGACAGTGGCTGCTGGCCAGCGCGAAGCTTTGTGCCGCTGCGTGTTTGAAGCCTTCGCCTACGGTGGCGACACGCGTTTTGGTATCACCGATGTTTTAGCGTTAGACGACCGTGTTTGGGAGGCTCCTGACCGACGCCTGCCTCGCAACGCCCTCGGCGAGGGTGTACGCCAAATCCGCCAAGCCTGTGTTCGTGAAGTTAATACGGCACGCTAATTTACCGGCCTTTTCTCGGCCATTTACTCGATAGGATAGGCATGAAACTTGATTCTGTAGAAGCGCTGATTGAAGACATACGCCAAGGCAAAATGGTGGTGTTGATGGACGACGAAGATCGCGAAAATGAAGGCGATATCGTCATGGCAGCGCAGCACTGCCAGGCTGAGCACAACAACTTTATGGCGCGTCATTCACGCGGCTTAATTTGCATGCCAATGACGCGTGAGCGTTGTCAGCAGCTCGATCTCGGCCTCATGGTGCAAACCAACGGATCAGGTTATGGCACGAAGTTCACGGTATCGATCGAGGCAGCAACCGGCGTTACCACGGGCATTTCTGCGGCAGACCGCGCCCGTACGGTGCAGGTTGCTGCTGGCCCAGATGCCAAGCCGGCAGACATTGTGCAGCCAGGGCATATTTTTCCATTGATGGCTGAGCCGGGTGGTGTTTTGCATCGTGCGGGTCATACCGAAGCGGCGTGTGATTTTGCGCGTTTGGCAGGCTTGGATCCTAGTGGCGTTATTTGTGAAGTGATGAATGACGATGGCACCATGGCACGTCGCCCAGACTTGGAAAAATTTGCCGAAGAACATGGGCTTAAAATCGGCACTATCGCCGACTTAATTCACTATCGCATGGTGCATGAGCAAACTGTGGCGTGTGAATCGACACGTACCTTGCCCACCGAGTTTGGTGACTTCCAGCTGCACGTTTATCGTGAAGCTAATAACGATGGTGTACATATTGCCTTGGTAAAGGGCTTACTGAATGACACCTCGGTGCCAACAGTGCGTGTGCACGCCATCAACCCATTGCGCGATCTTTTGCATGCCCGTTTTAACGGCCGCTTGGGCTGGAATATGCAGCGCAGCTTGAAAGCTATAAGCGAGGCTGAGTCTGGCGTGTTGGTGCTACTCAGCCAAGACTATCGTGCCGCCGATATGATTGATCACATCGAAGGCTTTTTTGCTGATCGCCCACGTGCAGCAGAGACTTCCGGCACGTACCGCACCATTGGTGTGGGCTTGCAAATTCTGCGCGATTTAGGCGTAACGAAAATGCGCTTACTGAGCTCACCAATGAAATTTAATGCGCTCTCAGGCTTTGGCCTGGAGATCGTCGAATACATTACTACTGATTGAATCTGAGGATAAACCATGAGCCAAATCAAAACCTTGGAAGGTAACTTCCAAAACGCCAATGCCCGCTATGCGATTGCCGTTGGCCGTTTCAATAGCTTTGTTGTTGAGTCGCTGCTCAGCGGTGCGCTCGATGCATTGAAGCGTCATGGCGTGACTGACGACAACATCACCATCGTGCGTGCACCAGGTGCGTGGGAGCTGCCATTGGTAGCGAAAAAGCTCATTGCAACTGGCAAGTACGATGCAGTTATCGCGCTTGGCGCGGTGATTCGTGGCGGCACGCCGCACTTTGATTTCGTCGCTGGCGAATGCGCCAAAGGCTTGGGCGTTGTGTCGTTGGACTCGGATATTCCAGTGAGCTTTGGCGTGCTAACGGTCGATTCCATTGAGCAAGCCATTGAGCGTTCAGGCACGAAAGCAGGCAATAAAGGCGCCGATGCAGCCATGGTTGCCATCGAGATGATTTCGCTACTAAAGGCGGTAGGTTAACTCGTGAGCGCAAGCCCTGGCCTCAACCCTGCAGCGCGCCGTAAGGCCCGGCGTTTCGCGCTGCAAGGACTCTATGAATGGCAAATGTCTGGTAATCCAGCCTATGAAATTGAGGCGCGTTATCGCGTCGAAAATGCCATGCACAAGGTGGACCTAGATTATTTTCATGATCTGCTGCATGGCATCCCTCCTGTGCATGCCGAACTTGATGAACTGTTTGCGCCGTTGCTCGATCGCGAATTTTCCGCACTCGACCCAGTAGAGTTAGCCATTTTGCGCATCGGAAGTTTCGAGCTTCAGCATCGCATCGATGTGCCATATCGGGTGGTGATTAACGAAGGCATTGAGTTGGCGAAAACCTTTGGTGCGTCTGAGTCTCACAAATACATCAACGGTATTTTGGATCAACTGGCGCAAAGTTTACGTCGGCATGAGCTTGATTAGCCCATGATGTTTTTCGGCTCAATGATGCCAATAATGCGAGGTTTTGCGCAGTGAGCATCGGTGAGTTTGAGCTGATTCGCCGCTACTTTGTTCGCGACAAAATCATTGTGCCGGGGCACCCAAGCGTGGGCGCTGCACAAGTGGTTTTGGGTATCGGCGATGATGCCGCGCTGCTTGACGTGCCAGAAGGCGAGCGCTTGGTGGTGACCACCGATACGCTAGTTTCTGGCCGCCACTTTCTACCTAATGCCGACCCTGGTGATATCGCCTGGAAAGCATTGGCGGTAAACCTATCCGATCTGGCGGCGATGTCCGCTACTCCATTAGCGGTGACGCTAAATCTGACTTTGCCCGAGGCGGATGAATCATGGTTGGCGGCATTTTCCACAGGATTTTGGAATTTAGCCGACATCTATGAGCTGCCCTTGATTGGTGGTGACACCACTCGTGGGCCATTGTCGGTGACTATTACCGCGATGGGCAGTGTTGAGCCGCACCATGCGTTACAGCGCGGCACGGCTCAAGCTGACGATGTGATTTGCGTCAGCGGCACTTTAGGCGATGCCGGCGCGGGTTTGGCGCTGGCATTACATGCGTTTAAGCAAGCAGACTTGCCAATGCTTCCAGGTGCTGCAGCGCCTGAGCGCGCCGATGAGGCGCTACTCAATCTCTCCTATGATCATCAAGATTATGTCCTCGATCGACTTAATCGGCCATCACCCCAGATAAGCTTAGGTGTGCGGCTTCGTGGCCTTGCCAGCGCCGGAATGGATATTTCCGATGGCTTATTGCAAGACCTTGGCCATTTACTCGCCGCCTCGGGCGTGGGCGCTGAGCTTGAAGTCGACAATTTGCCATTTTCTGAGGCGCTGAAAGCGTATGCTCGCACCAGTCTTAACGCCCATGCGCAAGCACGTGATTGGGCCTTAAGCGCTGGCGACGATTACGAGTTACTGCTGACCATCCCGCTAGATAAATGGCAGCAGCTCGATAACGCGCCGGCAATAAAATCTAAGCTCACGGCCATCGGTAAAGTGACGAAAACGCAAGGCTTGCGCTTGACCAAGCAGGGCAAGGCTTGGGAGCATGAAGGCCTCGCTGGATATCAGCACTTTTGAGTACGCGCGCATGACACAGCCGCTGCCACGCTTACCGCGTGCGCTGGATTTATTAGCCTATGGTTTTGGTTCTGGCCGCAGCCCGAAAGCGCCAGGTACCGTTGGTTCTGCGCTCGCCGTGATTTGGTTTGCTGCGTTTGCCAGTTTCCCCTTGTCGGTGTACCTGATTTGGGTGGCGATTGCCGCT
>CAXIBK010000087.1:0-8513 GCA_964022225.1 uncultured Paraperlucidibaca sp. | reverse complement strand
CCATGCCGATAACCACTTCTTTAGTGTCGTAGCTACCTGCGCGCTGAATCAGCTCATCGATCATGGGGATCAGCGACTCACCGCCCTCTAGGCCAAAACGCTTGGCACCCGCAAACTTGGTGCCCAAGTATTTTTCTAGACCTTCAGCTGCGGTAACCTGCTCAAGAAGGTCTTTTTTAATTTCAACTGAATAGCCAGGTTGGCCGCGCTTGCCTTCTAAGCGCTGCTGAATCCAACGCTTTTGCGCAGTATCAACAATATGCATGTACTCAATGCCGATGCTGCCGCAGTAAATCGCGTTCATGGCATCAACCATTTCACGTAGCGTGCATTCATCCTTACCGATGGCTAGATTGCCGGTCTGAAACACAGTGTCCATGTCGGCTAGCGATAAACCATGCGTGGCAATGTCTAAGTCAGCAACTGCTGGACGCGGCATGAGACCGAGAGGATCAAGTTTGGCTTGCTGATGACCACGATTACGATAGCCGGCAATGAGCTGCAACACACCCACTTGACGTCGGTCGTGGCCACTGCTCACGCTGCCTGTTGGCGCTGGGCGCGAACGGCTACTGTTTTTAGCGAGAAGTAAAAATTGCTCCCGCACGCCTTTGTGCGGGGTGTCGATGCTTATGCCGTCGACACGGGGAAGTTTTTCAAAATAACTGCGCCAGTCTTCTGGCACATCATTTGGGGCTACAAGATATTGCTCGTACAGCTCTTCAACATAGGCGGCGTTTTCGGCAGAGAGTTGAGATGTGTTCAACTGCCGTAGCATCTGGCCTTCTTGCATGATGATTTTCCCAAGCGGAGGTGCGCAAGGCGATTGGCACGATGGATAACCGCCGCCCTCCTTTGACTGTCTCCGTAGCGCCCTGTTAGGCACTACGACCCACACATCAGCGCTCTGTTAAGCACTTTTATGTATAAACCGCATGGTGCAGTCTAGCGCGAATACTCAAGCGGTTAAACCACTACCAAAGTGTGATTGCAGTTAATTCCGACTAAATGCGAAGGCGAGTCATTAAAATAAAAAAAGGCCCTGTCGAGTATGTCTACAGGGCCTTTTTTAGGTCCACCAACTGTTGGCTTTATGAGCCTTCAGTTAGCAGCATATTGCGGATATGGCCAATAGCTCTAGTCGGGTTTAACCCTTTAGGGCAAACGCTGACACAGTTCATGATGCCGCGGCAGCGGAATAATGAGAATGGGTCATCGAGCTTAGCTAAGCGCTCTGCTGTTGCGTTATCGCGACTATCAGCCAAAAAGCGCCATGCCTGCAATAAAGCCGATGGGCCGAGGAACTTCTCAGGATTCCACCAAAACGATGGGCAGCTGGTTGTACAGCAAGCGCAAAGAATGCATTCGTACAAGCCATCGATCTTGGCACGATCTTCTGGCGATTGCAGACGCTCAATCGCAGGCTCTGGCGTGTCATTAATGATGAACGGCTGCACTTTATCGTATTGGTTATAGAACATGGTCATATCGACGACCAAGTCACGGATAACCGGCAGGCCTGGCAAGGGCTTAACTATCAGATGATTGCCGCCCTTTGTGGCTTGCGAAATTGGCACGATACAGGCCAAACCATTTTTGCCGTTCATGCTGAGGCCGTCGGAGCCGCACACACCTTCACGGCAGGAGCGACGATACACCAAGGTATCGTCTTGCTCTTTGATTAGGTTCAACACGTCCAACACCATCAAGTCACGACCTTGCGTGTCAACTTGATAGTCCTTCATATATGGTTCACGATCCGTTTCCGGGTTATAGCGATAGATGCTGACTTTAAGCATGATGCACCCCTGAATTAGTATGTACGAGCTTTGGGCTGGAAGGTTTTCACCTGCTTAGGCGCGAAGTTCACTGCACGCTTGCCCACCGTTTTGGTTTCGGTATTGAACAAGGAGTGCACTAGCCAGTTTTCGTCATCACGCTCTGGGAAGTCTTCGCGGCTATGCGCACCACGCGACTCCGTACGAGTTTGTGCTGACAAAGCAGTAGCTTGCGCAGTTTCTAGCAGGTTATCGAGCTCCAGCGCTTCAACACGAGCCGTGTTGAAAGCGCGGCTCTTATCGCCCAAATGCGCTTTCGCAATACGTTCGCGCAGGGCAGCAACAGCATCCACACCTTTATCCATATCATCGCCACGACGGAAAATACCAAAGGCTGATTGCATGGTTTTTTGCAGCTCTTTACGCAATGCGGGCACTGACTCGCCGCTAACTGAGCTATCCCAACGTGCCAGACGCGATTGAGCACGCTCAATATCCGACTCACTCGGCTGACGCTGATCCATACCTTGACGCAAGGCATCTTCGATATGCAGACCAGCTGCACGGCCAAACACCACCAAATCGAGCAAGGAGTTACCGCCAAGACGGTTGGCGCCGTGCACCGATACGCAGGCAATTTCACCAACAGCGTAGAGGCCAGGAATGACCGAGTCCTTACCCGAGGCATCTGTACTCAATGCCTGACCATGCACATTGGTCGGAATACCGCCCATCATGTAGTGGCAGGTTGGAATCACAGGGATTGGCTCTTTTACTGGATCGACATGAGCGAAGGTTTGTGCCAATTCGCAAATACCGGGCAGACGGCTATGCAGCACGTCTTTGCCGAGATGATCGAGCTTCAGGAATAGATATTCACCATCTGGGCCAGCACCGCGGCCTTCGCGAATCTCCAAGGCCATGGAGCGAGCAACCACGTCACGCGACGCCAGGTCTTTAGCATTTGGCGCATAACGCTCCATGAAGCGCTCGCCATCTTTATTAAGCAAGTAGCCACCTTCACCGCGACAACCTTCGGTCACCAATGTACCTGCGCCAGCGATGCCGGTTGGGTGGAACTGCCACATTTCCATGTCTTGCAATGGAATACCGGCACGTGCCGCCATGCCAACGCCGTCGCCGGTGTTGATGTGGGCGTTAGTGGTCGATGAGTAGATACGACCTGCGCCACCAGTAGCGAATACAGTAGCTTTCGACTTGAAGAACACCGTTTCACCAGTAGCGATATCCATGGCGATGACACCACAAACTGCACCATCTTGGTTACGCACGATGTCTAGCGCCAACCATTCAATGTAGAACGTGGTTTTGTGCTTTAAGTTTTGCTGGTACAGCGTGTGCAACAGCGCATGGCCAGTACGGTCGGCAGCAGCACAGGTACGCGCAGCTTGACCGCCTTCACCGTAGTTTTTCGACTGACCACCGAATGGACGCTGATAAATACGGCCTTCTTCGGTACGCGAAAATGGCAGACCCATGTGCTCAAGCTCAAACACGGCTTGTGGACCAACCGAACACATGTATTCGATAGAGTCTTGGTCGCCAATAAAGTCGGCACCTTTAACGGTGTCGTACATATGCCAGCGCCAGTCGTCATTTGGATCGGCTGAGGCGATAGCACAGGTGATACCGCCCTGAGCTGATACCGTGTGTGAGCGCGTTGGGAATACTTTCGAAATCAGAGCAGTTTTGAAGCCTGATTGTGCCAATTGCAGTGACGCACGCATGCCGGCACCGCCGCCACCTACGATCACTGCATCAAAATTTACTGTACGCATCTTTGTCATGATCTTAGCTGCCCCAAATGATCTGAATGCCCCACACGATGACCACAAACAATGCGATCGCCATGGCCATTTGTACGATTAAACGCAGTACATCGGCTTTCGGACCCATCTGCATCGATGTTAGGTAGTCGGTGGTGACTGTCCACATGCCAATCCATGCGTGGCCTACAAACGACAGCAGAGCCAGCAAGGTAAAAATACGCATGGGCGTGGTGGTCATAAAGCTATGCCAGGTTTCGTAGTCAAGACCTGGGTGAGCAATGATCCAACCAAATAGCCAAATGGTGTAGACCGCTAAGATAACAGCACTAACGCGCTGTGCTATCCAATCGGACAAACCCGAACGAGAGAAGCTTGTTGCACTTTTCATTAGAACATCACCCATACAAAGACAGCGGCGATGGCAAATGCCGAGGCCACCAATGTAGAAGTAGCGAAGGCACGGCCGCCTTCTAGCGTCTCAGCAAAGCCCCAGTCCATGATCAAATGCTTAATACCAGCGAGCAAGTGATAGACCAAGCCAGCCAGCGATACAAAGAGTATGGCTTTAGCGGCAACACCGCTGAGCAATTCTTTTGTCGCCGCGAAGCTTTCTGGCGATGCCAGCGAGCAGCTCAGTAGTGCGAGCAAGCCCGGCACCACAAAAAACAGCAAGATGCCTGACAGGCGATGGAGGATAGAAGCGATTGCCACTGGCGATTTAAGATTAACTTCAATGACAGTAGCCAACGATAGATTGACCGGTCTGTTGCTTTTCACAGAGAGCGTCCTGTTGGTCGGGCCCCAAGGGGCGTGGCTGATGTTTGCGATGTCCTCTAGCATAAGTTCTTGAAAAATAAGATTTTTTGCTTATTTTTTAAGCGCCTAGCAGATTGGCGAGAAAGTATAATCCCGCACAGAACGTAATACAAACTAGTAAAAACGCATTTCTATAGACAAAAGTCGGACATTTGCACCGATTGAGTCCAACTTCAGTCGAATGGGTTGGCAAGATCACGGCTAATTTATTGACAATTTTGTCTCGTGATTTAAGCTAACCGCGCAACCTGCACAGAGCTGCCTCCACGCTGTCCCCATTCTTGATGCTTGCGCCCTGAGCGTTGGTTTAATTTGATGACGCTGGTGCAGTCCTCGCTGAGCGCTGAACCCCTCTTCAGGAGACCGTGATGACGGCCAAAACCGCGACGTTAACCATTGGCGATAACACTATCGATTTACCGATTTTATCTGGCTCATTGGGGCCTGATGTTGTTGATGTTAAAAACATTTTAGCCCAGGGTTACTTCACCTATGATCCAGGCTTTATGGCCACATCGGCATGCGAATCGAAAATTACGTTTATCGATGGCGACAAAGGTATTTTGCTGCACCGCGGCTACCCAATCGATCAACTCGCTGAAAGCGCTGAATACCTAGAAGTCTGCTATTTGCTGCTCAATGGCGAATTGCCAAATGCTGAACAAAAAGCAGAATTCACCGAGTTAGTGACCAATCACACCATGGTCAACGAGCAATTACGCAAATTTTTCGAAGGTTTCCGTCGCGATGCCCATCCGATGGCAATAATGTGTGGCGTAGTCGGCGCATTGTCAGCCTTCTATCACGATGGCTTGGACGTTAATGATCCAAAGCATCGCGAGATTACTGCTATTCGTCTAATTGCAAAAATCCCAACAATCGCTGCAATGAGCTACAAGTATTCATCTGGTCAGCCGTTCATGTACCCACGCAACGATCTGAACTATGCCGAAAACTTTCTGCATATGATGTTCGCCGTGCCAGCTAACGAAGGCTATAAAGTGAATCCCGTGTTGGCGAAGGCCATGGATCGCATTTTCACTTTGCATGCTGATCACGAGCAAAACGCGTCAACATCGACAGTTCGTTTGGCTGGCTCCACAGGCGCTAACCCTTACGCCTGTATCGCTGCTGGCATCGCTGCGCTTTGGGGCCCAGCACACGGTGGCGCCAACGAAGCTGTGCTGAAAATGCTCGATGAAATTGGCAGCGTTGAAAACGTTGCTGACTTCATGGAAAAAGTGAAAACCAAAGAAGTGAAATTGATGGGCTTTGGTCACCGCGTCTACAAAAACTTTGACCCACGCGCCAAAGTCATGAAGCAGACCTGCGACGAAGTGCTAGCCGCTCTTAATATCGATGACCCTCAGCTCGCGCTGGCCATGGAGCTTGAGCGCATCGCTCTAAGCGACCCCTACTTTGTCGAGCGCAAGCTGTACCCGAACGTCGACTTCTACTCGGGCATCATCTTGAAAGCTATTGGTATTCCAACCTCAATGTTCACGGTGATTTTCGCCCTAGCGCGCACTGTTGGCTGGATTTCACACTGGCTGGAAATGCACAGTGCACCTTATAAAATTGGCCGCCCACGCCAGCTTTATACTGGTCATAAGTCACGCGACTTCAAGCCGGTTGATAAACGCTAAGTTTAAAGACACAAAAAAGCCGCGAACTTCGCGGCTTTTTTGTGTCTGCTCACTAGGTCTCAAAAATGCAGGCCCGCTTAGCTAGCAGCATTAATGGCAAATAGTATTAACGCACCACCGCTGCAGGCTGCCACTGTCCAACAGAAATCGTAGCGCCAGTTGCACCAGCTTCAGATACACGTGCACTGGCAAACACATCTTCAGCATGCTCGCGGCAGGCACCACAGCATGTCGATACGCCCGTGCGTTGCTGCAAGGCATCAAAGGTATCTACCCCATCACGCGCGGCCTGAGCAATAGCGCGATCGGTAACTCCGTGGCAAAGGCAAACATACATGGGCGGAGGCCTCGGTACATGTCGATGCACTAAGTATAAATAAGATAGATTCGTATTTGCAAGTACTACTTACTTTCGCTGCCACAACTGCCCTGCTAGTCTCATCGCCAGTTTAATTTTTGGAGTCAAACTATGGCCGCACTCGCCTTTATCGGCCTTGGTGTCATGGGCTATCCCATGGCTGGGCATTTGCAGCGCGCTGGGCATCAAGTAACCGTATGGAATCGTAACGAGGCGAAAGCCATAGCATGGCAGGAGCACTATCACGGCCAGCGCGCCAATAACGCCAGAGAAGCTGCGGCTGCAGCCGACATTGTTCTCACCTGCGTTGGGCGTGATGAAGACATTGCTGAGGTCGTACGCGGCCCAGATGGCATAGCTGCTGGCCTAAAGCCGGGCGGCCTCATCATCGATCATTCCACTGTGTCAGCCGCAATCACTCGCACGCTCGCAGCGGAAGTTAGTGAGCGCAACATAACTTGGGTCGATGCCCCTGTGTCGGGCGGTCAACAAGGTGCAGAAAATGGCCAACTTAGCATTTTTTGCGGCGGCAGCGAGGCGGCAGTCGCTCGTGCGCACGACGTGCTCGCTACCTACGCTAAAGCCCAAGCGCATATTGGCGACTGTGGCCAAGGCCAATTAGCCAAAATGGTCAACCAAATATGCGTAGCAGGCGTCATTGAAGGCTTGGCTGAGGGCATGCATTTCGCGCAACAAGCTGGCCTTGATGTGGCAAAAGTCATGCCTCTAGTCGGCCAAGGCGCAGGATCATCATGGCAGCTGCTCAATCGCTACCAATCCATGCTCAATGATAAGTATGAGCACGGCTTTGCGGTGGATTGGATGCGCAAAGATCTGGCTCGTGCCTTAGGCCTGCAACTGCCAGCAACTGAAATGATTGATGAGTTCTATGCCGATGTGCAAAATCTTGGCGGCGGACGCTGGGACACTTCCAGTTTATTGCGACGCTTACAAGAAAAATCCCGATGAAACGATGACAAACGCAGACCAATGCGCTTCAATCGCTCAACCACTTACCCCAAGAACAAAGGACACAATATGATTCGTTCTACTAAGCTAGTACCCAAGCTCGCGATGACATTTGGTGCCGCTGCATTACTAGCTGCTTGCAACCCTTTCGGAAGCAACACTCCAGAAACCGAAACTGAAAAATTCAGCTACTCCGTTGGCGTCGATATTGGCAAATCTTTGGAAACTATCCGCGATGACCTCGACATGGCCGCGCTGACCCAGGGCCTTGACGATGTAATGGCGAAAAACGAATTGGCCATGGATGACGCAACCCGTCGCGAAATTCAAACCACCGTTGCACAAAAGCTGCGTGAAAAGCACATGAAAAAGCAGGAAGAAGAAGCTAAGTCAGCTATTACCGAGGGCGAAAACTTTCTTGCTGCTAATGGCAAAAAAGATGGCGTGACAACAACCGCTAGTGGCTTGCAATATCGCGTGCTGACAGCTGGCACCGGCGCTAAACCAACGGCCGAAGACACTGTCACCGTGCATTACAAAGGCACACTGCTCAATGGCGATACTTTCGACAGCTCCTATGATCGTGGCGAGCCAGCAACATTTCAGCTCAACCAAGTCATTCCTGGCTGGACTGAAGGCGTGCAGCTGATGACTGTCGGTAGCAAATACGAATTTGTTATCCCCGCCGCTCTTGCCTATGGCGAGCAAGGCGCTGGTGGCAAAATCGGCCCTAACCAAGTGCTGAAATTTGACGTCGAACTTTTAGACATCAAGAAATAAGCTCTTCTGACATAAAAAAGCCCAGTCAATGACTGGGCTTTTTTATGTCTGCAAATCTTGCGAAAGTAGCTTTTACTCACAGCATGGCGGACATTGACAGCAGTTCGCCACGCCTGATGTGAGTAAAAGCTCCAATCTTAGCGCTCGATAATAGCAACTACACCTTGACCGCCGGCGGCACAGATCGAGACCAAACCACGGCCTTTACCTTTCTCGCTGAGCATTTTAGCCAACGTGCCAACGATACGACCGCCAGTAGCAGCAAATGGGTGACCGGCAGCCAATGACGAACCATTGACGTTGAGCTTGCTGCGATCAATAGAACCTAAAGGAGCGCCTAAACCTAAACGCTCTTTGCAGAACTTGGGATCTTCCC
>CAXIBK010000086.1:0-8528 GCA_964022225.1 uncultured Paraperlucidibaca sp. | reverse complement strand
TTTCATTTTCATCGCCAACTTGTTCACAATCAGCCGTGAGCTCACCTGCATAATCAATTCGCGTGGCTCTAAGCCATTTTCTTTCAGCGTTTTGCCAGTATCGACCACATCAACAATGACATCGGCCAAGCCCATCACGGGCGCTAACTCCATCGAGCCATAAAGCTTGATCAGCTCGACCTGCTCGCCGCGCTCGGCATACCAGCGTTTGGCCGTATTGATGAATTTGGTCGCCACACGCAAACGACCTGAGGGCGCTGGCGCATTGACTGCAGCAGCGGTCATTAAGCGGCACTGGGCAATGCGTAAATCGACTAGTTCAAACAGGCCATCGGCACCGTGCTCGACCAATACATCCTTGCCAGCAACACCAATATCAGCTGCGCCATTTTGTACAAACGTGGGCACATCGGTGGCGCGCAAAATGATGATGTTCACACCGTCTTGCGAGGTTGGAAAAATCAGCTTACGGCTTTTTTCAGGATCCTCCAAAAGCTCAATACCCGCCTCCGCCAGCAAGGGTAGCGTGTCTTTTAAAATACGTCCCTTGGACAAAGCAATCGTTAAACTCATGAGGTCCTCCGCGATAAACGTTGCACATCGGCACCTAAACCACGCAGCTTCTCATCGAGGCGCTCATAGCCACGATCCATATGGTAAAGCCGGTCCATCACGGTCTCACCCTCAGCCACTAACGCCGCTAGCACTAGCGACATGGATGCGCGCAAATCGGTCGCCATAACTGGCGCAGCGAGCAAGGTATCAACGCCGGTCACGACAGCAGTATGACCATCAACACTGATCTGCGCACCAAAACGGCTAAGCTCAGGCACGTGCATAAAACGGTTTTCAAAAATGGTTTCGCTGATGGTACTAACTCCCTCTGCCACCGTATTTAGCGCCATAAACTGCGCCTGCATATCGGTAGGAAATGCAGGATGCGGTGCGGTGCGAAAGCTCACAGCCTTCGGGCGGCGACCATGCATATCCAAGCAAATCCAATCAGGACCAGTGGTAATTTCGGCACCGGCCTCTTCAAGCTTCAGCAACACGGCATCGAGTTGTGATGGGTCAGCGTGAGTGGCGCGAATAGATCCGCCAGTAATAGCAGCAGCACATAAATATGAGCCGGTTTCGATACGATCTGGAATCACTGCATGCGTACAGCCATGGAGCTTTTCGACACCATGAATAGTGATCGTTGAGCTGCCCGCGCCTTCGATATTTGCACCCATGGCAATGAGCATTTCGGCGAGGTTAACAATCTCCGGTTCGCGCGCAGCATTTTCAATGATGGTAGTTCCTTCAGCGAGACTAGCTGCCATCAAAATATTTTCTGTACCGCCCACAGTCACCATATCGAAGACTAAGCGCGCGCCTTTTAAGCGACCGTTCACTTTGCCGTGCACGTTGCCATTTTCGACGCGGATTTCAGCGCCTAATTTTTCCAGCGCTTTCAAATGTTGATCGACAGGCCGCGAGCCGATAGCACAACCACCTGGCAAAGAAACAGTCGCCTCACCGTGACGTGCCAGCAATGGCCCAAGCACCAAAATCGAAGCGCGCATGGTACGCACTAACTCGTAAGGCGCAACAGCCGAGCTTAGTGAACTAGCATTGATGTTCACGGCATTGTCATCGGTAAATTGCACATCAACACCCATACTGCCGACGACCTTTAAAATCGTCGTCACGTCTTGCAGCTTAGGCACATTGGTGACGGTAACCGGATCCTCGGTCAGCAGAGGAGCCACCAATAAAGGTAGGGCAGCATTTTTTGCGCCAGAAATGCGCACATCACCACTCAGGCGACGACCGCCAACGATCAATAATTTATCCATGGAAGTGCGAGCCGCCTGTGCTATGAGTTAAACGAAAGGGTTCAGCCGAAGAGCTTCATTTTACGCCACTCTTCTGGCGTCAGGGTACGCATGCTTACTGCATGGATGGCACCACTAGAAATATGTGCTTGCAAGGGGCCGTAAATAAACTGCTGCTTAGCTACCGGGCGCATAGTTTCAAATGAGCTGTGCACCACTGTGACATTGAACTTTCCGCCATCGCCTTCGACAGCAATGTGATCTGCATCGGTAATTGCAGCACTCAGGAGTTGCTGGATTTCACTGGCATTCATAGCGTTACATTTCCTTCCACAGTGCGTTCTACGGCAAAAACTTTATCTAAATTACTGGCTGCTAAAATAGACACCAATCGCTCTGGCGCTTGCGTTAGCGACAGCGTGCTATTACGACTAATAGCAAAACGTTGCCATGCCATGAGCACAGCGGCGGTAACGCTACTACCCGTTTCTAACGCGGAAAGCTCGCAAGTCCAAGCACCATCAGCAGACAAAGCGGCCAAAATAGCTTGACCTTCGCGCTGGCAGGCACCGGCATTGCTGTAGTCAACACGGCCAGCCAAGCTCAAACCATTGGGCTGCGGTGCAATTTGATGACTCATTATTTAGCCTTAACCACTTCGATTGGAGCAGGCGACCAACCAGCAATGGCCTTGTCTAAGTTACCAGCATTTTGCTCGACAACTTCTGCAAAGCGCTTACGGAAAGTCAGACCAAGATTTAAACCATTGACGATCAAGTTACGCGTCATCCAATGGCCATCACCGGCGCGAATCATTTGGAAAATGACCGGCACCACAGTGCCGTTGTCCAGCGCCACTTCGACCTCAACTTGGGCACGATTAGCGTCATCGCCTGGTTTGTAAGGCTTCACTGTGACTTTTTGATTGTCATAGGAAGTCAGGCCATTGGCGTATGTGCGCACCATGCTTTGTTTAAATATAGTGGCAAACTTGTCGCGTTGAGCATCGCTAGCTTGGCGAAAATACTGACCCATAACACCACGCGCGATGCCTGGGACATCAACAAATGGTGTGATGTTTTCTTCGATTACCGCATTTAATGCAGCAGGACTTTTGCGCAATGCTTCGCGGTCTTTATCGATGCGTGCAGTGAGCTTAGTAATGGCTGTTTGCACCACTACTTGTGGGTTAGTTTCAACAGCAGCCTGCACTACCGCAGGTGAGGCCAGGGCAAGCATAGGAAGCAATACAGACCATGTTAAAAAGCGCGACATATCAAGTCTCCAAACGTTTGGGCTTTGGCGTTTGCCAAGTTATCTCTTAAAACGCTTCATCTGCCGTTGGCGATGACTCAGCACCTGCAGGTGACGACTCGGTTGCCTTGTTAAACAAGAACTTGCTAATCAAGTCTTCAAGCACCAACGATGATTGCGTTTGATAAATCCGACTGCCTTCTTTCAGCACTTCCTCATCAGCTCCTGGTGTAAAGCCAATGTATTTTTCGCCCAACAAGCCTGCTGTTAAAATCGCAGCAACCGTGTCAGTGCTGATGTCGTTAACATCATTTTCTATCGACATTTCTACGCGAGCCAATAGCGTTTTGGGGTCTAAGGTAATGGCCTCAACACGGCCAATTGGCACACCCGCCATAGTTACTTTTGCCCGTACAGTGAGGCCGCCGACATTTTGAAATAAGGCATAGACGCGGTAGCTAGGCTTATTTAACTCGCCTGACAGCCCACTCACTTGAATCGCTAAAAACATCAGCGCGGCGAATGCCATCAGCAAAAAGCTGCCCACCATTAACTCAATAGACTTAATACGCATCACACGCCTCCGAACATCACCGCAGTGAGAATAAAATCGAGTGCCAGCACTGCCAGCGAGCCATAAACCACAGTACGTGTGGTCGAACGAGAAATGCCTTCGCTAGTAGGTTCACTAGCATAGCCTTGGTAAACGGCAATCCACGTTACCGCGACGCCAAACACCAGAGCCTTTAACAAGCCACGCATAACATCATCAGCAAAGTTGACCGATTGCTGCATATTGGCCCAGTACGAGCCTTCAAAAATGCCCAGCCAATCAACACCAACTAAGCGACCACCCAAGACGCCGACAGCAACAAAAATCGTCGCCAGCAAAGGCATACTAATAACACCGGCCCAAAAGCGTGGCGCAATAACACGGCGCAATGGATCAACGCCGATCATTTCCATGCTAGATAACTGCTCGGTGGCCTTCATCAGACCAATTTCAGCGGTTAATGCCGAGCCGGCACGACCAGCAAAGAGTAGCGCGGTAACCACTGGACCAAGCTCACGAGTGAGCGTTAACGCGACCATGGTGCCGAGCGCTTGCTCGCTGCCATAGGTAATGAGGATGTTATAGCCCTGAAGGCCTAAAACCATGCCAATGAAAAGGCCTGACACCACGATAATCACTAGCGACAAGACGCCGACAGAAAATATCTGCGCGACCAATAATGGTAGGGCTAAACGCCAGCGTGGCCAGCACATAATGGCCTGCCAGAGCATGATAAAGGCATCGCCCAAGGTGGCAACAGAAGCCAGCCCGCGCGCGCCTAAACGGGAAATTGCAGACAACATAGTTTAGGACCTCAGCGCATCAGCCCAGGTGGGCGATGGGTAGTGAAAGCGCACCGGACCATCCGCGCTACCATTAAGGAATTGTTGCACCAATGGTGACTCAGAAGCGCGCAGCTCATCGGGTGAGCCTTCGCCAACGACTTTGCCATTAGCCAAGACATAGATGTAGTCAGCGATCGACAGCGTTTCATCGACATCATGCGAAACGATAACAGTGGTGAGCTGCAAAGCCTCACGCAGAGTGCGAATCAAGCGCACCAAAACGCCCATAACGATAGGGTCTTGGCCAGCAAAAGGCTCGTCATACATGATCAGTTCAGGGTCTAGCACGATGGCACGAGCAAGTGCTGCACGCCGCGCCATGCCGCCAGAAAGCTCAGCCGGTGAAAGCTTCTCAGCGCCGCGCAAACCCACGGATTCAAGCTTTAAACGCACGATGTCGCCAATCAGCTCTTCCGGCAGCTGAGTATGCGCGCGCAGTGGAAACGCCACGTTTTCATAGACCGATAAATCGCTAAACAACGCGCCAGACTGAAACAACATGCCCATGCGTGCACGCAGCTTAAAGAGCTCATCGCGAGATAATTTTGGCACCGCGTGACCGGCGACCTTTACGCTGCCGCTGTCGGGGCGCAACTGACCGCCAATAAAGCGCAGCAAAGTGGTTTTACCACAGCCCGACGGTCCCATAATGGCAGTGACCTGGCCGCGACGTATGCGCACATTGACGCCATCAAAAATCACCCGTTCACCACGCGTAAAACGCAAGTCGGAGATGGTGACTAAATCATCAGCAGTATCGGACATGGCAAGACATCGCCTAACGAAAGAATGGCGCGCATCATAGCATCGTTGATTACTGTATCGGAAACATCGCTTAGGACTGGCCGCGACTGGCGCGCTTGTTCATAATTAGCCACGATAACTTATTTAGCCTGAAAGGATGCCGATATGACCCAAAGCGACTTTATCGCCACTGGGCAGCGCGTACTGACTGTCGAAATCGCCGCCTTAGACGCCATGCGCCCATTGCTCGACGAAGCTTTTGGTGCTGCCTGCAAATTATTGATGGCCTGTACTGGCCGCGTTGTTGTTACTGGTATGGGCAAGTCCGGTCATATCGGGAAAAAAATGGCCGCTACTTTTGCCTCTACCGGCACGCCAGCTTTCTTTATGCACCCAGGCGAGGCTAGCCACGGCGATCTCGGCATGGTCACGGGCAATGACGTCATCATCGCGATTTCAAACTCTGGTGAAGCGCACGAGATTCTTGGCATTATTCCAGTCATCAAACGCCTGCGCGCCAAGCTGATTACTATCACCGCACTACCTGCCTGCAGCATGGCGCAACTGGCCGATGTCGCCTTGACGATTGGCAAGTCGCCTGAGGCCTGCCCGCTTGGCTTAGCCCCAACCTCTTCAACGACGGCAACATTGGTGCTTGGCGACGCCTTAGCCGTGGCTTTACTAGAGGCCCGTGGCTTCACCGCCGAAGACTTTGCGCTATCGCATCCAGGTGGCGCCTTAGGCCGCCGCCTCTTATTACGCGTCGATGACATCATGAATAAAGGCGAAGACGTGCCCATGGTCAGTGTTGGCACATCCATTCGCGATGCCCTGCTAGAAATCACCCGTAAAGGTTTAGGCATGACCACCGTAGTTGATGCCGATGGTCGCCTTGCTGGCCTCTATACTGATGGCGACTTACGCCGCAGCATCGACCAAAATCTAGACATTAAAAATACGCCGATTGAGCAAGTCATGACACCAAACTGCCTCACTGTACGCGCCGGCATCTTGGCTGCAGAAGCACTGGCAGAGATGGACGCTCGCCGCATTAATGGTGTCGTCGTAGTGGACGCCGAACGCCGCCCTGTCGGTGCCGCCAATATGCACGCGTTCCTCCGTGCCGGAGTGGTGTAATGATTTCCTGCCGAGTAAAAGAAAAAGCCCGCAATATTCGTCTATTAGCGCTTGATGTCGATGGCGTACTGACCGACGGCCGCCTGTATTTTTCCGAAGCTGGTGACGAGACAAAAACCTTTGACACGCAAGATGGCCATGGCATCAAAATGCTGCAAAGCGCTGGCGTACAAGTCGCCATCATCACTGGCCGTACCACTGAATTAGTACAGCGCCGCGCACGTAACTTGGGCATTCAGCATTTACAGCAAGGCCGTGAAGATAAATTAGTGGCCTTGAATGAGCTCATCGGCACGTTGAAATTGAGTTTGGATGAGGTCGCTTATGTTGGTGATGACTGGCCCGACCTGCCCGCCATTTTAGCGGCCGGCCTTGGTGTCGCAGTGGCTAATGCCCATAGTGAGTTACGCCAGCGTGCCGACCATGTCACCACGCTTTCTGGTGGCCGCGGTGCCGTACGCGAGGTCTGCGACTTATTGCTCATGGCGCAAGATCGTTACGACGAAGCGCTCGCACCGTACTTGGCACACTAATGAATACGCGTCCGCTGCTAAGAGTCTCCGGCCTGCTGTTGATTATTGGTGCGCTCGGCTATTACGGTTATGGTGGCTGGAGCCGCGATGAGCTAGACGACAACAACGATGGTCGCACGCCTGATTATATTGTTGATGGCCTCGCGCTTTGGGAAACCGGCCCCAATGGCCAGCTACTGCGCACCGCCAATGGCACGCAACTAATACATCGCCCCAACCCCGAGCGCTTCGAGCTCGCTCAACCCGACTTACGCCTCTATGACAAAGGCCAACCCATGTGGCGCTTAACTAGCCACACGGCGACCAGTGGCGACCCTAGCAGCGAGGCGTGGTTTAATGGCCAAGTGCTAGCGGTGCGCACAGTTCCAAACGCCCCACCACTGCAGTTAAGCACCTCTCGCTTGCGCATCGAACCGAAGGCCAACCGTGTCTCTACGCCTGAGCGCGTGACTATCACTAGCACGCAGGGCAAGATGAGCGGTACTGGCCTCACTGCTGACTTACAGGGCAAAAACTTGCAACTTTCATCCGCCGTTGAGGTGTCATATGCACCATCGCGCTAAGCGCATCGCTCGCCTGCTATTGCTCGCGGCTACAACATTCACCCCAGTGCTGAGCTGGGCGCTGCCTGAAGATGCAGAGCAGCCGGTCAATATTAGCGCCGATAACGCTCGCTTCGATGAGAAAGCGGGCGAAGCTGTGTATCGCGGCAATGTCGTTGTCATTCAGGGCACATTAAAAGTGCAAGGCGACACGATGATTCTGCGCGTCGATGACCAAGGCGCACTGACAACCGCCCGAACGCTTGGCAAGCCGGCGCGCTATCAGCAGCGCACCGACCCAGCCAAAGGCTTAGTCAATGCCACTGCCGACGAAATTCAATTTGACCATCGCACCGGCACCATCACGCTTATTGGCAATGCCTTGCTAAAGCAAGATAGCGCAAGCTTTAGCGGCCCACGCATTGTTTATTCAACCGAGAAAAAGCAAATCGAGGCTAGCGGCAATAGCCAACAACGAGTGCAATTGGTGTTTCCGCCGCAAGCTCGCGGCGAGAAAAAGCCTGCCAAGGACAAAGCTCAACCTACGCCTACAACTGCACCTTTGGGAGCGGCACAATGAGCGTATTGCGCGTAGAAAATTTAGCGAAAAGCTATAAAGGCCGCACTGTTGTAAAGGACGTCAGCTTGAGCGTCGAAAGCGCGCAAATTGTCGGCCTACTCGGCCCCAACGGTGCCGGTAAAACCACTAGCTTTTATATGATCGTTGGCCTAGTGCCGATGGAGCGTGGCCGAATTCTGCTCGATAACCAAGATATCTCACACTTACCCATGCATGGTCGCGCGCGCAAAGGCATAGGCTACTTACCGCAAGAGGCATCAATCTTTCGCAAACTCAGCGTGGAAGACAATATTTTAGCCATTTTAGAAACGCGCAGCGGCATGAAAAAGGCCGAACGCCTGGCTAAGCTTGAGTCATTGCTGGCTGAGTTTCACATCACACATATTCGTAAAAGCTTGGGCATGAGCTTGTCTGGCGGTGAACGCCGTCGTGTCGAAATCGCACGCGCCTTGGCCAGCGACCCACAGTTTATTTTGCTTGATGAGCCCTTCGCAGGTGTTGACCCTATTTCCGTGGCCGA
>CAXIBK010000085.1:0-8544 GCA_964022225.1 uncultured Paraperlucidibaca sp. | reverse complement strand
GCTGCCCATCACTGCGATGGCTTCAATGGGCACAGTTGCCACTAATTTCGGACTAACGCCAACCGACACAGCCTCTGCTCAAGCATTGTCGATGTTTAGCAACCAGCCATCGGCGGTGTATTACAACCCCGCGTATTTAGCTCGCGACCGCAAGGGTGCAATGACAGCAGGCTTTGTCTTTACAGAGCAAGAGCTCACCGCAAAGGGTTGGGGGCAGCCTGATAAAATTATTTTAGATGGCGATGTCATTGAAAATGACTCGAATTACAACGTCATGCTGGGTTTCAAAACTGACTTAAGTACTATGCTCAAAGGTGACCGAGCAATGGTCTTAGGCTTTATGTTAGGTGCAGAGCGCAGCGGTTATAATTTGTTGTCATTTAACTCTAGCTCGCAGGCTTTACCTCAGTCACTACGTTATGGTCAGCAATCATTATTTCTTAGCGTGGGTGCTGGCTTAAATGTTATTCCGGGTATTGATGTGGGTGCGGCTAGCCGTATTACGCTTGCTGCAGATGCTCAGCTAGGGACACAAGCCAATCTTGCAGGCACAACCAATCAAGAGTCTGTGACTGTCAGTGCTAAGCCCTCAATTCAGCCAATTTTAAGTGCCAATATAAATTGGGGGCAGTTAGTTTGCCCAGAAGATAAATACTGCGTGTTAAACGGCTTGGAGACGGCAGTAGGCTATCGCTATGAGTCATTTTTTAAAACCACGGTGGATGCTAACGCCCTTGCAACCAACGCAGTTGCCTTGCCTCTGCTGCTTAGCACGATTGATAGTTATCAGCCTGAAACCTTTTCTGCCGGCATTCAATACAACTTTTATAAAATTCGCTTAGCGGCATCCGGTGAGTACCAGCTTTGGTCTGGGCTTAACGATGCACTAAAACAAGATACCGTTAAAGATCAAGCTAACTTGAAGTTTAAGGACATTTTCATTCCGCGCGCAGGCTTTGAGTTGCGCTTGAATGATGTATTTAGCTTCACTGGCGGTGTTAGCTATGAGCAATCCCCACTGGATAGCACGTCATCTTTAGATGTGAACTACGTCGATAACGATCGTTTGGTCTTTGGCCTTGGTTTTTCGTACTTGATCGAACAAGCCTTGTTTTTATCGCAGCCGGTGCGGCTTGATTTCGGCTATCAATACCACGTGATCAAAGATCGCGATTTCTTGCTAGCTACAACACAAGATGTTGGTAATCAATTGGGTAGCGGTGGAAGCGGCGGCGTAGGTGCCTGCCCAACAAATCAAAACCCTGGAAAGGACCCCCAAGACGTGCTCTGCGAGGGTGTCACTTCAGGCGGCAATGTGCACGTCTTGAACGCCTCCATCAATCTGACGTTCTGAGGTCTAAGATGAAGCTTCGCGCATTAGGTTCAATTTTTCTCTCCGTCGCGTTAGCTGCTTGTAGTGGCGGTGGCGGTCAAGAGGTGCGATCAAACCTGCAAGACCTATTTGAGCCGGGTGCTAAAATCTCGGCGCAGCAGCGCAGCATGATTTATGCCTTCCCTGCGCCGGGACAAACAGAGGTGATTCCGGCTACCCCGATAGCTTTGCGCTTCTCTCACCCAATAGCTGCGGTAGAGTTCGATACGATAGCTAAGTTAACGGCTGCTTTTACTCTCTGCGAAGAGTCCTTCGTGAGCGCGCAAGGTCAGTGCGAAGCTGCTGGAGTGGTGCCACTTACAGCTGCATTTACAAGGGCTGAAGTGCTTCCGAGAACAGATCCCGTCACTTTGCAAGTAGATCGCCAAGGGGTCATTCTGAGCCCACAGAGTGTCCTCAAAGAGCGCACGCAATATCGTTTAATCAGCAATGGCCTGATGCTAGATACCGGCGATCTCGATGCAGCGGGTAACCCAACACCTGGCGCTGCAAACCTGCGTAACGTAGCGGTTCAAGCCGCAGATGTCGGCCAGCCACTGATATTCACAACGCGAGCAGCGCTTGAAGGACCAGTAAATGCTCGTAGTACTAGTGCTACAAAATTTGATGTCGAGCATATAACCCCGAACCCAGAAAGCTTTTTGCTTGGCAATGAAGGTTTGGGCTTGTTTAATTTCTCCACTATTCGTCTGCAAATGACGCAGCCAGTTAACCTCAAAACGCTGGTGTATGGCAGTGGTAGTACTGCCAGCATTAAACTCACCGATGCTGCTGGCAACCTAGTAAAGGCAACTGTTCTCGTTGACGGCAACAAGATATCTATAGACCCTGATGCCGACCTAGATGCAACTCAAACATATACGCTAAACATTAATAACAAGCTGAAAAGCCTGAAAAATATAGCGTTTACTAGTGATTCTCGCTTTGCAACATACCAGTTCCAGCCTATAGAGGCGGCGAATGGTGAAAGCGCTAGAAGCATGGTTGAATCAAAGGGTATTTCCGTTTTACTAGGCACGCCCGTTAACAAGGTGCCTGTAGCTTCGCCACTTTTAGGTCAAGGCGATCGCGCGCCACAACCTCAAGCAGAAGGTACATTAATTGCCAACTTGGGCACCCCGGCAAATGTCAAAAATATTCAAAGTGCTGTTGCGCCACTACGGGTAAAAAGAAATAGTCAGCTAACAGCCGCTAGCCTAGTTGTTAAACTCGATGGTGTGGTGCCGGCAAACTTAGAGACTGACACGCTAACGATTAAAATGATTAGCGATGCAAATGGTTTGCTATTGCCCAATCGCTATAGTTTATCGCCCCTATCTCCGAGCCTAGTAACCCTGGAAATGGACGTTGCTGTTTCGGCAAAAAATGGTACATCGAATGGTGCCTTTACCCAAAATGTTATGCATGTTCCTGTATCTGGCATAGCAAGGTTTAATGGCCCTGAGAATAAAATCTTAATAGATGCAATTGGTACGATTGAGTTAAAAATCTTAGGCACAGACAATGCGGTGGGTATATTAGCGCTGCAATTATCTATAGACCTAGATGACTCTCCCAACATTACCCCGCCTATAGAGACAGCCCCTGTCGTGCAGTCCTGGGTGCCAGGGGATACAGCGCGCCTCCGTGACGAGCTAATTATTAATCGTGTTGCGATGGCTTCGCCTTCAAGCACAGTTGATACCTTGGCAAGTACTACCGGTAGCGTATTAGGCTCTCAGCTAATGCGGCCCGGCGATCCGATCATTGTGAATTTTGATCAAATCATGGATGTTGAGTCGTTCCGTACCAGTGGTTTGAATACGCCAATTACCCTCACCTCCAATGGTCAGGCTGTGCCATTTAGTTGGCGCTTGGATGGCGTATCGCTGGTGATTACACCAGAAACAGCGTTTAGCTATGGCAAAGCTTATAGCCTTAAGCTTAGCAGTCCTATTAAAAGCTTGGGTGGCGAGTCGCTTGCCCAAAGAACGTTGACATTCACCATGCCAAGCTTAGCTGCGGGTGATGCGACACCAAATCCAGATGGCGGGCCAGATACACGGCGCCCACCTGTTGTTCTTGGTGTTTACCCTGGCTACCCCTGTAGTGTGATGGCAGGCAGCCGTAATGTTGGCAATAATATCCAAGGTAAGTGCTCTGGCGGTAAAGCGACAGACGAAGAAATTCCTCTACCTTTCATTGATGCGCGACGTTCCATCACTGTAACGCTTTCGCAAACTGTGCAGCGCACGGGCACTAAAGCGGTCAAGTTAGGTGCTGTGTGTAATGATCCGAGTGCGAGCTTCCGTGTCGAGCGAGTGAGCGCCGCAGGCGTTTGTCTGGGGCCGGTTGCGGGCACACTAGGTGGCACGGTTCGTGAGTTAGTCTTTACGCCAGATGATCCTTGGAAGAAAGGTGAGATTTATCGCTATATCTTGGGCTCTAGTGGCTTAGCATCTGCCACCTGTAGTGCTAACAGCATTTGCGGCACAAATAATTTGCCGCTACAAACTCAGCTCATCGCACAGTCATTTGCTGAGGTTAGTAATCCGCAGCATGGCGGCCCGCCCATGGAGATTTTCTTTAAAGTTTCGACCGAAGCTTCGAAAGGTTCGGTCGTAAACTTGCGCCTACTGCCGAACGCCGATGTGGATGCCAACTTTCGCTTTGAGCCATCTCGAGGAGAAATGATGCCTTCATGTGCCCAGGGTACAGCTCAGGGCATTCCTAGCACGGGTAAGTATTCTTGTGATACCCCAAATGGAGCGCTGCTTTTACCCGATGTGTCGCGTGCTGGCGGCTCATTTAGCGGTGCGGCTACACGCTTTGCGATAGGATGTACAGAGGGTGTTGACGGCGGTATTTGTGAGGAAAAGCAATTCTTACACGTCAGCTCAGCTTTGTCCGCTAGCTTAGAGGGCTTCAGCAGGACTGATGGTCAGCCGATTACTAAAGCTGACTTTGCAACACTATGCTCAGGGACAAATACAGGAGCAATTGATGTATTTGTAAGCCCGGGGTTGGTTGTGACCAACGGCGTGGATGTTTTCGCGGAGCTCGGGTTATCTCTAGCAGCTTCGCCAGTCACGAATGTAGTGAATGATTTGATTAATTTGATTCCGGTTCTTGGCCCAATCTTAACGGGCGCCATTAATCAGGGAGCAGACTTATTAAATCAAATCGTGCCTATTGTTGTTGAGCAGCCACTATTCACTGGCCCTTTAGTATTCCGCATGCGTCATTTAGAGCCAACCTATACTAATGGTGTGCTCAGCGGTACTAAGTTCGCTAATCGAATCCCGGGCAAGTTAAAAGGCAACTGTGAAAATGGCGTACCTAAGAAACCCAGCCTTTCTACCGTGATTAGTCTTTATACAGATATCCCTGAACTTGATGCTCGAGCAGATGTTGGGCTTCTGAAAACCTTGGCAGATTTAGGAATTCCTGTTCTCAGTGACGTTGCTGGTCTGGTTGGCATTCCGATTATTCCCGACACGCAAAGTAATAGGGATATTACGAACTTGAGTGTTAGTGGTTCGGTTGAGTTTTTACCCGATGGTCGCTTAACCGCTCGATTAGTGAATGATACGCCGGTTCGTTTAAGAGTTGGATTATCAGCCTTAGGTGGAATAGTTGGAGGCGAGTTATTTGTTAAAGTGCCAGAAAAGCGCTTCGTGTTGAACACTGCTTTAGCGCCATTGAAAAACTAGAGCTATGGCATCAAAAAAGGGCGCCTAGGCGCCCTTTTTTATGTACTCTGTCGGCCGAAATAAAAGCTACTGAGCCATCAAGTAAGTTTATGCCCGCCTTTTCACCTGACCATCATCGAGCACCTGCTGGAAGTGTTCAATAAAGGTTTGTTCGACCGGTAAATACTCCACGCCCAGCGCGATGCTGCGTTGATTATCAAACGCTAAAGGGTGGCCAACGTTCTTGCTGATGAAGGTGCGTGTAACAGGCCCCATCATTGGTCCAAATGTCCACACTAACGCTTTTGGCACCACAGATTTTGGGAAGGGATAAGCTTTGCCAAAATGAGCGCGCAAGATTTTGGCAATCTCGATCATGGAAATGGTTTTGGACACGAGTAAGTGGCGGCCTTCGGCATCCGGTTTAAACGAAGCCAAAATATGTGCTTTTGCGACATCACGGACATCGACAACGCCATATTTCAAGTCAGGCACGCCGGAGCGCAGACGGCCATCGCCCATGGAAATGAGGGTGTCGATGCTGGCCGATTGGCTGCCAGTGGTTAGCGAGGGGCCGTAAACCATGCCTGGGTTGATGGTGACTAAGTCCCAGCGATTTTGTACAGCTTGCATATCCCAAGCTTCACGCTCAGCAGCAACTTTTGAGTATTGGTAGGGGTTGTGGTCAACGCTGCTCGTAGTGTTCCATTGTGCTTCAGTGAGCACGCCGCCTTCGACTTGGCGCACGTCGATATTGTCACCAAAGACTGAGGCTACGCTGCTGGTAAGTACGACGCGTTGAACGCTCGGTGTGCGATTAACCGCGTCGAGCACATTGCGTGTGCCCTCTACTGCGGGACGAACCAAGGCTTCATGCGCATCGGTAAAGCCTTCTAAGATAAATGGCGATGCAGTGTGAATGACTACCGCGCAGCCAGCCATGGCGGCATCGAAGCTTCCAATGTCGAGTAGGTCGGCTTTAAAAAGCTTGAGAGTACCTGACTCGCGGGCGGCAATGGCTTCTAAGTGCGCAACACTTTTAGCTTTGCTGGGGTCGCGCACGGTAGCGTGCACTGTATGGCCTGCGGCTAATAGGTATTGAATAATCCAACTAGCGATATAGCCAGAGCCGCCAGTGACACAGACTGGGCTATTGGTAGGAATGACCTTGTTCATGCGCGTAACCTTTTTTATTTTAGGCGCGTACAGTGCCACAGCACGAAAATGCTGTCATTAGCGTTGACAGGTAGCACTCCAGTCTAGCGTGGCGTTATACACGGCGGTTTTGACACCGAGTAAGCCTAAAAAGCTATGAAAAATGGTGTCGTGTGACTGAGGTTTTTGCGCTTGATTAGTCAGGCAGGAAGAGCTTGGGCCCTGCTGCTGAAAGTCTGGCGATAGCCACGCCATCATGGGCACATGAGTTTGTTGACTAGGCGCAAAGAGATAAGGTGCACCATGCAGATATAGTCCGTGCTCACCAGTCGATTCACCATGATCAGAGGCATACACCATCACGGTCTGATAACGATCATCTTGGCCTTTTAGCGTGTCAATAATGCGCCCCAAAATATGATCGGTATAGGCAATGGTATTGTCATAGGTATTGATGACTTGTTGCTGCGTGCAGCTTTGCAAAGCATTGCTATCGCAAGTTGGGGTGAAGCGTTTAAACGCGTCCGGATAGCGGCGGTAATACGCGGGGCCGTGGCTGCCTTCTTGATGCAAGACTACGACACGATCGTTGACTGTTGCGCGTGAAATATAATCAGCAAATGTGTCGGCGAGCAGATCATCGTGGCACTCACCATCGTTACACCAGCGAGCCTTATCGGCCGCTAATAGCGGCACATTATTGACGCGATCGCAGGCGCCTTTGCAGCCTGAGTTATTGTCTATCCAGGTCACGGCGTAGCCGGCACGTTGCAAAATATCAAGTAAACCTTCGCGATGGCTAGCAAGTTGTGGGTCGTAATTTGCCCGCATCATGCCAGAAAATAAACAGGGCACCGATACTGCAGTGGCAGTGCCGCAGGAGCTTACTTGCGGAAAGTTAATGACATTACGTTTACGCAGTTCAGGTGTGGTGTCGCGGCTATAGCCGTTGAGGCCGAAACTTTCAGCGCGTGCCGTTTCACCGAGCACAAAGACAAATAGTGTGGGCTTTTTCGCTGCTGAATGGGCTCTGACGGCATCCTCGCCGTAGCTTTGTAATGGCATGTCAGGCGCCGCGGCAACTTTGCTGAAATAGCGTTTGAGCCCGGCTAAATAGTTATGCGGCACGATGAGATAGCGCAGCTCGCGATGCTCACGAAAGGTCGAGGCGTAGTCGGCGTAATGCCATCCCGCTAGAGCCAACATTGAGACTAGGCCTAGCACTACGGCGATGAGCTTGTTGCGTAGAGTCTGCTTCCAACTAAGCGCTGCTGCTGGCGTTGACCAGAGCCAGAGTAGCGGTAGTCCGGTAATCAGCAACATAAAAGCTAGAAGTCGCAGGGTGAGTAAATCGAGGACCTCGTTGACGTCAGTTTCCATCATGTTTTGGATTTGACCAGCATCAATGCCGACGCCATAAGCCATCATGAAATAGGCGGTGAGCGCGCTAGCTAAAAGCAAAAATGACTGTACTGGGCGGGCAAATGGCCCCCAAGTAATTAGCTGCAAAAAGGTGGCGAAATAGGCGGTGAGTAATGCGCCTGTAGCAGCGAAAAACACTCCTGCGCGCCAACCATCATAAGGTGTAAGTTCCGATAGCGCGTGAAAAAAGGCGGCGTTACAGCTGAGCACTAACCAGGCAGCAATGACTACATTGCGTTGACTTAAGTTGAGGTTTTTTAGGCGATAAATAGCGCTCATCGAGCTGTCTCCGCTTGTAGGCGTTGGCCGATGTGTAAGAAAACAGTGCCAACATAAAAACGATATTGATAGGCATGAAAACTTAGGCTGGTGGTTAGGCCGCAGATCACTGCCGTCCACATAACATGCGTGACTAGGTGCGCGCCTCTGGCGACTTGAATGCCGCCACAAAACAGCGCAAACGGAACAATGATTAAGAGCGCATTACGCAAGTGCTGTGGCCGCCAAAGGGCGCAGGCATAAATCAGCGGAATCCACATAAAGCCAACGGCGGCGTGCCCGCTAGGCAGGCAGCGGCCCGGTCCTGGTACTGCAGGTAGCGTTTCAAATGCGCGAAAGTAATCTGCGCTACCGCCAAATTCAGTCAATGACCATGGGCAGCTATGCATGGAGTGACGCTTGAACCAGCCATTGATAGTGACGGCCAAAAGCGCGGTAACAACGACAAAGAGCCAGCCGAGAAATGCTTCCGTGCGCCGTGAGCGCCACGTGATGAAGCAGCAGAGTAGCCAAAGCCCAGTAGAAATCTTGCGAGTGCCATCATGAAAGACACGGGTAAACAGAAGGCTATCTTTTAATGGAAAGCTGCTGGTGCCGGCGTCGTAGAACCAGCTCGATACGGCT
>CAXIBK010000084.1:0-8637 GCA_964022225.1 uncultured Paraperlucidibaca sp. | reverse complement strand
GGTCAGACTTCAGTTCGTCGACCTCCACACGGGCACCGGCCTGCAAGTCATCGAGCTTTTTATTCGATAAGCGACCATAGCGCGGGAAGCTCGAGACATCGAAATAGACATCACCATTTTTTGCCGGATAAGCGTGGCCTTTATCAACCAGCTTGGTGATCATGTTTAAGATGTCATCAACGTGGTCGGTGGCTTTCGGCTCTCGGGTTGGCGCCAAAGTGCCGAGAACGGCAGCGTCTTCATTCATTGCGGCAATAAAACGTGCCGTGAGCGCATCGATGCCCTCGCCGTTTTCCTGCGCGCGACGAATGATTTTGTCGTCGATATCGGTGATATTGCGCACATAAGTGACTTTAAAGCCCAAGTGACGCAACCAGCGCGTGATGATGTCAAATGACACCATGACTCGCGCATGACCGATATGGCAGTAGTCATACACCGTCATGCCGCAAACATAGAGGCTGACTTCGCCTGGCGTGCGTGGCACAAACGCTTGCTTACGGCGCAGCTCGGAGTTGTGCAACACCAGGTTGGTGGCCGCCGGTAGTAGGCTCATTGCGCTTTCCCCCAGGTGTCACGCAGGCTCACCGTGCGGTTAAACACCAAATGCTCAGCGCTGGCATCGTGGTTGTCTAAGCAGAAATAGCCCTCACGCTCAAACTGATGGGCTTGTTCTGGCTTAGCACTCGCTAGCGATGGCTCTACGCGAGCATCGGCATAGACCACCAACGACTCAGGGTTCATAAGCTCGCGATAATCGACATCGCTGCGATCGGGCAAGGCGTCGATGAACAAACGGTCATACACGCGCACTTCGGCTGTCAGCGAATGACTGGCTGAGACCCAATGCACAACACCCTTCACTTTGCGATCAGTCGGATTCACACCTAAGGTCTCGAGATCAACCGAGCATTTGAGCTCAATCACCACGCCATCAGCATCCTTCACCACGTCATCACAACGAATGATGTAGGCGTTACGCAGGCGCACTTCACCACCAGGAATTAAGCGCTTAAAGCCTTTCGGTGGCACTTCTTCGAAATCACTTCGGTCGAGAAAAATCTCATGCGTGAATGGAATTTCGCGCTCACCCATATCGACATTAGGGTGGCGGCTCGCACGTAATATTTCGAGATGATCATCCGGCAGATTGGTCAGTGTCACTTTCAAAGGCTTGAGCACGGCCATCGCACGTGGTGCCGTCAGCTCCAGCTCATCACGCATGCAGAACTCGAGCATGGCCATGTCGACCACACCATCACTTTTGCTAATGCCAACACGCTCGCAGAAATTACGCAGCGCCGCCGGTGGACAGCCGCGACGACGCAGGCCAGAAATTGTGGGTAGACGTGGATCATCCCAACCACTCACCAAGTGCTCGTCGACTAATTGTTTGAGCTTACGCTTACTCGTTACCGTGTAGTTCAGGTTCAGGCGAGCAAACTCAATTTGCTGCGGGTGCGGCAATTGCGGCAGCTTGCTAAGCAGCCAGTCATACAACGGACGATGTGCCTCAAACTCCAACGTGCACAACGAGTGCGTAATGCCTTCTAGCGCATCGGAAATGGGGTGCGTGTAGTCGTACATCGGGTAGATGCACCAGGTATCGCCAGTTTGATGGTGATGCTGATGGCGGATGCGATAGAGAATGGGGTCGCGCAAATTGATATTGCCCGAGCTCATGTCAATGCGAGCTCGCAAGACATGCGCGCCATCGCCGAATTCGCCAGCTTTCATGCGCCGAAATACATCTAAGCTCTCGCTCGCTGGGCGATCACGATAGGGCGAGTTCACACCAGGCTGGCTTAGCGTGCCACGCCCCTCACGAATCTGCTCCGGTGTTTGCGAGTCAACATAGGCATCGCCCTGCTCGATCAACTGCTCAGCAAAGGCATAGAGTTGGTCGAAATAGCTAGAGGCATAGCGAATATCGCCGGCCCATTGAAAACCTAGCCATTGCACATCGCGAGAAATCGCATCAATGTATTCTTGCGACTCCTTTTCGGGGTTGGTGTCATCGAAGCGCAGGTTACAAATACCTTCCGCTTCCTGCGCGACACCAAAATTCAGACAAATCGATTTTGCATGGCCGATATGTAGGTAGCCATTGGGCTCTGGAGGAAATCGCGTGACCAATTGAGCGGTTTTTCCGCTGGATAAGTCATTGGATATACGGGTTCGGATGAAATCGCTAGCTTCTAACATGGTCTGACTGGCAAAATTAAAGGTGGGAGTCTACCCTGCTGCTCATCAGCCACTCAACCAATAAGGCGCGTTTGCCGCCGCTAATCATTTGGAGCACTCGCATGAAGGTTGCGCTTAACACTAACTACGGCCGTATTGTCTTAGAACTCAATGCCGAAAAAGCCCCGAAAACGGTGGCTAACTTTGTTGAATATGTAAAAAGCGGCCACTACAACGGCACCATTTTCCATCGCGTTATTGACGGTTTCATGATTCAAGGTGGCGGCTTCGACGACAAAATGAAGCAAAAATCCACCAATGCCCCGATTCAAAACGAAGCTGACAATGGTCTCACCAACGATATTGGCACCGTTGCCATGGCACGCACCATGGATCCACATTCAGCATCGGCACAGTTTTTCATCAACGTCGGTAACAACGGCTTCTTAAACCACAGCGGCAAGAACCCACAAGGTTGGGGCTACGCCGTGTTTGGCAAAGTTACCGAAGGCATGGAAGTAGTCAACAAAATCAAAGGCGTGCCAACAGGCAATGCTGGCGGCCATCAAGACGTTCCGCGCGATGGCGTGGTCATCGAATCGGCTGAAGTCATCGCAGAATAAGCCATGAGCCAAACGCTACTGGTCTCTGATGTGCACATTAGTGCCGACCTCACGCGTGTCAACGCAGGCTTTATGCGTTTGCTTGATACGCTGCCGGCCAATTGCCATCGAGTCATCGTGCTTGGCGATTTATTTGAGGTGTGGGTGGGCGATGATTTTGCCTCGCCCACACTCAGCGCCATTGAAGCCGCCTTTAAACGCCTTACTGCACGTGGCGTGGAGTTGTTATTTTGCCACGGCAACCGCGACTTCCTAATGGACGCGGGCCCCGCTGGCAGCGAGCCATTTAGCGCACGTGTTGGCGGCCGATTAATGGCTGAGCACGAGGTCATCGACCTACATGGCACACCTGTGCTGCTCATGCATGGCGACCAACTCTGCTTAGATGACAGTGCTTACATGGCGTTTCGTGCGCAGGCGCGCAGCGAGGCATGGCAGCAAGGCATACTTTCGCAACCCTTAGAACAACGCGTGCAGTTAGCCGAGTTTTGGCGCATGCAAAGCCAAGCCGCTAACAGCAATAAGCCCGAAAACATCATGGATGTGAACGCAGATGAAGTCGTGCGCGTGCTCACGGAAGCACATGTGCTGACACTGGTGCATGGCCATACGCACCGCCCGCAACAGCACGCTCACTTATTAGCCGATGAACGGGAAGCGACGCGTTTTGTCTTAGGCGATTGGCGCGAAGCTGAAGGCCAAGCAGTGATTGCTTGGGCTAACGACAGCGGTATTCATTTAGAAGACTTTCGCTTTTAAGCGTCTTTTGGCGGACGCAAGTCCAATAAATTATGGATGTCTTCTGCGGGATCCTGCATAGGGAAAATATCGCCCTCCGGCTTACCCGCAGGCCCACGCGCCGTCTCTACAACGGCCAACACATCGATCGTGCATAGCGACTGAATCGCCTCATCTTGAATGCGCGCATTCACTTCTTTGACGATTTGATCGCGCACCACGGGATGCACTAATTTCATTTTATCTAGCACTTCGCTGGGTGGGTTCTCACCCACGAGCACAATGCTGACATTTTTACTGGTGACCAAATGCGGCACCATGCGCAGCAGCACAGGCTCATAAGTTTCAACATCAATATTCACCGTAATGGTGACATCGAGTGCATAGCGCAAGCTCAGACCGAAGATCTCGACATCAAGCTTTAAGTTGCCCTGAATAGCGAGCAAAAAGCTGATTTCTGGCAGCTTCTCAAGGTCTGGATCTACACGAATATCTTTTAATTCAAATACATAAGAAACAACAAAAAGTTCGGCAGGGAGTTTGCGAATGGAGCCGGCCATGGTCGACTCCAACGCTGCCTCAATCTCAGTTCCTATGCGCCTAGCCGTGACCACTTGATGAATAAAATTGTGGCCAAACTCAGCGTAGCTAATTTTTTTTCCCATCTTCACCGTGTACGCCCCATTTATCCGTCATCCATAACCGCCTTAGCGGCGATAAATCTAGCGCCAAAAGCTTATGCGCCGCTTAAATCCAACATTGGTTTGCTCAACACTAACACGCTAAAAGCGGCCTCTGTGTGTAAACTTTGCAATTGAGCAACTGCACTCAGGCGTGCAGGGTTGGCTTTCCATGCGTAAGGCGTCATCAACAACAAGTCATTGATAGCGGCTTGATCAAGGCTGATGTCGTAGCGCACTTCCTTCTGTAACACGACTTGAAAATGCTCGCTCGCGGCCTCAGCAAACTTGCTTGGCTCATGGTCATGAACTTGCTCAAACAAGGCTTGGCGATAGCTAAACAAATGCGCTGGCGCCGGCGTAACAACAACCACCTGTCCGCCTGGGCGCAGCAAGCGCAGCATCTCGGCCAGCGGCACTGGCGCGAAAATACTGGTGATGACATCGGCACTGGCATCGACTAGCGGTACGGCAGCCACACTTGCCACGGCACAGCGCAACTCTGGATACGCTTTCGCCGCCATGCGTATCGCCGGCTTGGCGATATCAAGCGCGATAACTTCAGCGGCAACCTTGCTTAGTGCGGCGGTGTAATAGCCTTCGCCACAGCCAAGATCAATCAGTGTTTGGCAAGGCGCGATGACTTTAGTCAGGGCATCACGCAACGGTTGGTAAAATCCGCCAGCTAAAAACCGTCGCCGCGCCTGCAAGCTTTCGATGGTGTCGCCAGGCGAAAGTGATTTTTTCTGCTGCACTGGCAGTAAATTGACATAGCCCTCACGCGCAATATCGAAGCAATGGCCCGCCTCGCAGCGGTAACTTTTGCTAGTCGGCGAGGGGCTTTCTAGTCTCAGCTCATGTGTCGACTCAGTGACCTCTAGCGGCTCAGAGTCTTGCTTTACGATAGCAACTTCAGGTGCTGAGCTCGCTGCTTTTGCTGAGGCTGCTGCGCAGAGTGGGCAGCGCCACGGCGTCATGCCTGTGCTCGCGTTTGCGCTTGTACCTGGCTTAGCGGCACACCACTGTGAAAGCGCATCTCGACATCGGGGGTAGAAATCAACTCAGCCTCCACTTCACGAAAAAATGCCACGCGCTCCTCGATAGGCTCATTGCTATAACGCTGCGCCAAACCTAAATAATGTGTGAAATGTCGTGCCTCAGAACGCAGCAAAAAGGTGTAGAAGCGCTTGAGCTCATCATCGAGATGCTCTGCTATGGCAGCAAAGCGCTCGCAAGAACGCGCTTCAACAAAGGCGCCAATAATCATTAGATCGACTAAATGCGCGGGTTCGTAAGTGCGCACATGTTGGCGCATACCATTGGCATAGCGACTTGCCGACAATGGTCGGTAGCCGATGCCGCGCTTAGCCATTAGTTCGCGCACTTGTTCATAGTGCAGCAATTCTTCGCGTGCCAACTGCGTCAACTCAGTTTGTAATTGCTCGCGATCGTTGTAGCGAAACAGCATATTCAGCGCCGTGCTTGCCGCCTTTTTTTCGCAATTAGCGTGGTCTTGCAGCAGCGTCGGCAAATCGGCTACGGCGGCTTGCACCCAAGCATTGCTGGTGGTCGCACCGAGAAAATCACGTACGGGCTGAAGAAAATCAGAACTCATGGGCTAGCAATCATCAAAATCATGTGGCCTGCAGTATAGCGAAAGCGGCACTATCTTGGAGCACAGCAAATCATCGTCTATGCTTGGCGCCACTTTTATTTAGTAGTCGCAATATGAATAACCCATCGCTAGCGCCACCAGATCTAGACTTCAAAGATCGTTTATCGATGGCAGCATTAAAATGGCTAGCGAAGCTGCCACTACCGATGCTGCAACGCATAGCCCAAATTATTGGCCAGTTCGTCGCTGCCTTTCCGCACACTGGCATGTACCGCACAGTCTTACGCAATATCGAACGTGCGCATCCCAAGCAAAGTCCGCAATGGCATCAGCACACGACTAAAGCCAGTATTGTTAGCACTGCCATGACTGCATTGGAGTTTGCCAAAACCTGGGGCATGCCACCGGAATACAGCTATAAGCAAATCCGCGATGTGCATGGTCGTGAGCTATTTTTAGAGTCGGTAAACTCCGGCGAGGGTGTGATGTGTATCGTGCCGCACTGGGGTACATGGGAGTTTATGAATGCTTGGGTCAATGCGCACACGGCACCAACCATCATGTACAAACCAGGCAAACAGCCGGGAGTGGATGCCTTAGTGCTAGAGGCTCGAGGACGCTTACGTGCAAATATAGTACCTACAGATGACAACGGCGTGCGCGCAACCTTCAAAGCGTTGAGGAAAGGTGGCTTTACGGCGATTTTACCGGACCATACACCTAACGATAATGGCGGCATCTTCGCACCATTTTTTGGCACATCGACCTGGACGGGCGTGATGGTACCGAAGCTAATTCAGCGCACGAAATGCCGCGTTATTGTGATGGGCTGTATTCGTCGCAACGATGGCCATGGCTTTGACCTTTATATCTTGCCCGCCGACCCCGCTGTGTACGACGAAGATTTGGCCACTGCCGCAGCGGCTATGAATCGTTCCATGGAAACCTTAGTCGCCATTGCGCCAGAGCAGTATCAGTGGACATATAAACGCTTTAAGAAAAACGAGCACGAAGGCGATTTTTATCGCTGGTGAGCGATTGAACTTTAGTCAAATGCCTTAGTCGGATGACCAACGGTACGACATGCTATTGGTCGCTCGGCGGACTTTAGCAGTTAGAACTATTTGTCGATTTAGCAAACACTTAGCCCTGCATAGTCAGGGCTTTTTTATGTGTTATCGCTAAGGCAGTACAAGCTCATATAGCCAAAGCATCTATTAAATTCGGCTCATACCAACTGGCAAACACTAGTGGTTGATACGCAAGCAGCGCTTTCTCTCTAAAAACTTAGAGATGCCCATAGCACGATTTGTTTTTGGCCAAGTGCAAACCTTCATGTAAGAGTCAGTGTGTCGCCACAGAGCAGGGAGCATCACATGACTGTTTTGACCGGGTTAAGCCTAGCAACGCTGCTGCTATTTAACGTGTGGGCATTAATCACGGAGCCGATTGAAGGTAAACGCTTTAACGAACCCTCATAAACAATAGGAGCCCACATTAACAACTTAGCCACACCACTGATCATCCGACCAGTAACCTCACCAACCCCCTTGTTATCACCAACTAACTCGCTATACTGTCCATATAAACAGTATAGCGAGCACTTATCATGAATAGCCTAGCCTCAGCCCTCACCTTAGTTTTACTAATGATTAGCGTTTGGGCATTGATCATGAATAAACCCACTCTTGGTCCTAATGCAGACTCAAGCAGCACAAAAAGCTAAGAGGCGGCCGATCTCTTGCGTTAACCTCAGCTTTGTAGAGGACACTTACGGCTTTTCAGCTGCTAGTCTGCCTCAAAACAGTTAAGGACCAATTGCATGAGCGCCGGAACTTTTTCACATCTTTGTGCGCGCACACCCGCCCTAGATAACCCCGACTTAGCATCATTACGCGAGCAAATACGTTTTTATTTCGACAGCACTTTTATGCTGTATGAACGCCTATTCGAGACACTAGCTTGCGATGAAGCCTATTACCGCAAGCCCATTAGCCTGCGCCATCCGCTTATTTTTTATTTTGGCCATACCGCCACATTCTTCATCAATAAGCTTTTGTTGGTGCGATTAATTGATACACGCGTTAATGCCCGCTTTGAGTCGCTGTTTGCCGTTGGCGTTGATGAAATGAGTTGGGATGACTTAGACGACGCCCATTACGATTGGCCGACAGTTGCTGAAGTTGCTGAATATCGCCGCCACGTGCGCAAAGTAGTTCTGCGGGTCATCGACACCCTGCCACTCACAGGCCCTATTACTTGGGATCATCCTTGGTGGGCCATTATTATGGGCGTTGAGCACGAGCGTATCCACTTAGAAACCTCGTCGGTGCTCATTCGTCAACATGACTTACACTTGGTGCGTCCACAAGCGGCTTGGGCTCCTTGTCGTCTGCATGGCATTGCGCCGCTCAACCGCTTACTTCCCGTTAGCGCAGGCACCGTAGAGCTAGGCAAAACTCGAGGCGATCACTACTACGGTTGGGATAACGAATACGGTCATCACCAAGCAGCAGTCGAGGCTTTTGAGGCCAGTGAGTTTTTAGTCAGCAACCAAGAGTATTTGGCCTTTGTAGAGGCCAAGGGTTACCTCACCAAAGACTATTGGAGTGATGAAGGTTGGCATTGGCGCGAATTTAGTGGCGCCACACAGCCAACTTTTTGGCGTAAGGACGAAAACGGCTATCGCTTACGTTTGATGACTGAAGAGATCATCATGCCGTGGGACTGGCCAGTTGAGATGAACTGCCTAGAAGCCGAAGCATTTTGCCGATGGTTAAGCGCTAGTACTGGCCAG
>CAXIBK010000083.1:0-8871 GCA_964022225.1 uncultured Paraperlucidibaca sp. | reverse complement strand
GGCCACCGCATCGAGGACAAAGCCTGGCACAAAGGGCGGCTCAGTCATGGTCATATCGTAGAAGCGCTTCCAGCCATCTACCGTAGTAGCGAAAAAGCCATTTTTGCCGGCCGCAATTTGCTTGCGCAGCGTGCTCAGGTTCGGACTGCTAACGCCCGCGGCATTCATTAACGCTAGGCTATGTGTTTGCTCAGGATGGCGCAGTGCAAATTGTGCTGAAATCTCGCCGCCCATGGAGTTGCCGATAAGGTCGACTTGCGAATTTTTTGGCGCCATGGCCTTGATCAAATCGCTAACGCGATCGGCTTGCGTGGCGGGGTCATAAGCCGCTGTTGGCAGAAAACTGGATTGGCCAAAACCGGGCAAATCCATGGCGATTATGCAGCGATCTTTTGGCAGCGATTTCGCCATTCGGAACCAATGTGCGGCACGTGCAGTGAAGCCATGAATCATCACAATGCACGGTGCTGGGCTGTCGATGTGGCGGCTAAAGACAACCATGTCATGATTATCAATGCGATAAGTGCTGCGCTCTAGGCTTGCCAAATGCTGCTCTAGCCCAAGCGCAGTTTCCTGTACCCAACCACCGATGGAGGCTTGAGCAGGATTGGCAAAGACCATTAGGCCAAATAATAGTGAGCTTAGGCGTAGCGATTTTAACATCATGGCTGGTTTCTCGTTGCTGATTTTTTATTAGTGATGATGCATATCGTGATCCATGCCCGACATATCATGGTCCATTACTGGCATATCATGCTCCATAGCTCCCGTCGCATGGTCACCATGTTGATGGCCGCTATGCATTTGCGTGCCCAGCAGTGTCCATAGACCGAAGAGAATAATCAACAGGCCAGCGGTTTTACGCGTGGCGGGTCGCTGCAATACACGTTTGATTTGGCCGGCGGCGGTGCCAGTTAATAGCAGCGTGGGCAATGTGCCCAGGCCAAAGGCGAGCATCACTATGGCCGACTGAGTAGGGTCGGCACGGGTAATGGCCAGTGTCATCGCGCTATAGACGAGACCGCAGGGCAATAGGCCCCAGATCATACCGGCGGCGATAGCATGGCCAGGATGGCGCACCGGAAACATGCGTTGGCGTATTGGCGCTAAAGCCTTCCACAGAGGCCCGCCTAAACGCTCAATCTGCGCCAAGGCCAAAAACCAGCCGGCCATATAGGCGCCCATCAGAATCATAAAAACGCCGGCAACGATACGGATGATTTGCTTGGCAGGGCCAAGGTTTTGCAGGTCGGCGAGCAAATAACCGGCAGTTAAACCAAGCAAGGTGTAAGTCAGTAAACGCCCACTATTGAACACCAGCTGCCAAAGCAAAAGACGCCAGCCTTGGCGCTGCTCAGCGGGAAGGGCAAAGGTAAATGCACCACTTAAGCCGCCACACATGCCAATGCAATGCGTGCCGCCGAGCAGGCCCATGGTGGCTGCTGTAAAAAGCCAAGCAAAATCAGTCATTGCCAGTGTCCTTAGTTTTAGAGGCTTGCGCCGCGCGCTCGGCAAGGCGTTGCTCTTGCGCCGCTAAGTCGCGGCGGCGCTGACTTTGGTCATCCATCAAAATGCGATGCGCCGGACCTTCCATATCGTCGAATTGCTCGCTTTTGATGGCCCAGAAAAACACATAAATAGCGATGCTGACAAAAATCAAACTTAGCGGTATCAGCAGATAAATAACTTCCATAAAAAACCTTCAGTGAAGTTTGGCGCGGCGTAATCGCAGCGCATTAAACACCACAACCAATGAGCTTAGCGACATGCCTAAGGCTGCAGCCCATGGCGGCACAAAGCCTAAGGCGGCTGGCGGCAAAATGGCCAAGTTATAGGTCACAGCCCAGCGCATATTTTGTTTCACGGTAAGCGCTGTGCGCTGAGCAAGGGCGAAGGCGGGTGTTAATGCCGCCAGTCGGTCGCCCAAGAGCACGGCATCAGCGCTGGTTTGCGCCCAATCCGTGCCCGAGCCCATGGCCACGCCGCAATGCGCTTGCGCGAGACTGGCGGCATCATTAATGCCATCGCCAACCATCACCACGATTGCGCCTTCGGCCTGCCAAGCGGCAATGCGCGCTTGTTTTTGCTCAGGGCTTTGTTGGCCATGAACAATGTCTATGCCCAGCTCTTTTCCTATACTTGCCGGCAGTGCTGAGGCATCGCCTGATAATAAAACCGTGGTTAAGCCCTTGGGGCGGCAATTTGCGATGACTTCTGCCGCTTCTGGTCGCAGCTGATCGCTTAGGGCAATGCGCAGCAGTGGCTGATGGTCTTTGCTCAGCCAAACCACGAGCGTGTCGTCGGCCTGTTGTGGCACGGCAGCCAAGGCAAAGGCTGCATGGCCTATGCGATAACAAGCGCCATCGTGCAGTACCGACATGCCCAGGCCAGCATGAGCTTCGACCTCGGCGCTAAGCATGATTGCTGCAATGTCTTGCTCGGCAACATAGCGGCATAAAGCGCGAGCTATTGGATGGCTTGCGCCAGTCTCCATTGCCGCAACAAAGCTCAAGGCTTGCTCAAGTGGCAGACTGGGCTCGACTAAATCACAGGTGCTAACTTGCAGTGCGCCAACGGTTAGCGTGCCAGTTTTATCGAATACGATGTGCGTGGCTTCAGGCAAGGTACTTAGCACATGGCCGCGCGTAACCAAAAAGCCTAGCTCCGCTAAGCGCTGCGTGGCGACGGTTAAGGCCGTTGGCGTTGCCAGTGAGAGTGCGCAGGGGCAGGTTGCCACCAGCACCGCGAGCGTTGCCCAAAAGGCTTGTGAGGGGTCAACAAACTGCCAGCCAATATAAACAAAGACGGCTAAAACCAGCACGCGCGCGACGAACCAGTGCGCAAGGCTATCAGCGCGTTGGGCAATTGCCGGTTTTTCCGCAAGCGCGCGCGACATCAGTTGATGCAAGGTCGCTAGCACTGAGTCATTGCCGCTGCGCACTACGGTCGCGATCAAGGCCTGCTCGCCTGCAATGCTGCCTGCTAAAATCATCTCGCCTTGGCGCTTACGCAATGCCATCGGTTCGCCAGTGAGCATGGCTTCGCTGACATAGCCCATGTCTTGCTCAAGTTGCGCATCTACCGGCACCGTATCACCGGCATCGATGAGAATGCGCTCACCGGCCACCAACTCATCGCTAGGCGTTGAATGCCATTGTCCGCTGTGCCAACGCTTGACCAAGCGCGGGTTGATGGTGAGCAAGTCAGCCGCGCGTTCGCCGGCGCGCTGGCGGGCTTTTAGCTCGACAAATCGGCTAGTTTGTAAGAAGAAAATAAACATACAAACCGAGTCAAAATAAGTCTCACCTTGACCGATGACTGTGGCGTACCAGCTCGCGAAAAATGCGCCAATGAGCGCGATCGACACCGGCACATCCATGGTCAAATGCCGCGCTTTCAAAGCCAACCATGCTGAGCGATAAAACGGCCAACCTGCCCAAGCAAACACCGGAATAGTGACTAGGCCTGAGATATAGCGCATATAGTCACGATATTCGGTGTCTATGCCTTGAAATGCGCCCAAGTACAGGCCAATGCCAAGCATCATCGCTTGCATGGTGCCGAGGCCTGCGAGGGCGACGCGAAAGAGTTGAGTGCGCGCCTGTTGTTTCAGAGCGGCGGCATGGGTGTCGCGTTGGAATGGGCGGGCTTTATAACCAATATGCTCAAGCTCTGCCAATACCTGACTTAGTTGAATGGTGTCGTCGTGCCAACGCACGCGAAGTCGATGATTGCTGAAGTTAACGCTGGCCTCAACAATGCCGTCTGACTGCGGTAAGCGGCGCTCGATAAGCCATGCGCAGGCCGCGCAACTTAAATTTTCGATGCTCAACTCGGCAACTGTAAGCTCACCTTCATGACTAACAAATTCGCGTTGCACAGCGGCGTGATCAAAGCGCGCCAAGAGTTCTACTGGTGCGGCTGCAAAGGCCGCGCCGGGCTGGCTATCACGACTGAGGTAATAATCGCTGAGGCCGCTGCTTTCGATGCTCTCCGCCACAGCCAAACAACCGGGGCAGCAAAACGCTCGGGTTTCACCGAGTACTATCGCCTGAAACGGGCCGATGCGCTCGGGATTAGGCAGGCCGCAGTGATAACAAGAGAGGGTCACAGCGAGTGAGTAATCAACGATCTATTGCGCTGATAAATCAATATTGCCCTCAGCGGGCAGATTGATGTCCTTGCTCATGTGCCAATCGTTGGTGCTGAGATCAATCGTGTAAAAACCAACTGGCGCCTTGTCTAATTGGCCTCGATACTCACCTGGCGATACCGCCGTCAGATTCAGCGTTTGATCACGCACTTTTTGCGTCACATGATACAAATTCAGCTTTAGGCTAGCTGGCCATTGCACGCCTTTACTGCCTTGCATGCTGACTAAGACTTCACCAGAAATATCATCGAGGATGATACTTGCGTGCATATCGAGCTCACGCGCAACGTCGACACGGGCGAAGTCTTCGTTGATAGCCTTGCCATCTTGGTACCAGTCGCCAGACACCACATCGTCTCTATTCACTACTGCCGTATAGACGAAATACAGCGAGCCCACGATAGAGATAAATGGCAAAACAATGATGAACCAGACCCAAAATTGGCGGTACCACGGGCGTTGTGCGGTCGTACTCATGCAACTTATCCTCTGATTAGCGGCGCGGCATCATGAAGGTGCTTTCGGTCGAATCCTGTATGGATTCATCATCAATACGAGTCACTACAAACTCAATTTCGGCACTGCGACCTTTCATGTCGGTATCTTGCAGCGTTACGGTTAATGGCACCGTGGCGAGCTCGCCAGCCTGCAAGGTCATGTATTTTGTGCCGCCTTCTATGGTGACCGGGATGGAGTTACAGCGAACTTCAATGCGGTACTGATAGTCTTTTTGCGACTTGTTCTGCACTTTTAGCGTGTAACTGTTTTCGATTTTGCCATCGTAGCTTTCGGTAAAGAGAGCGCCGCGATCACGCATGGCCTCGATAGACAATGGCGTGCGCATGAAAAGGGCAAATAGTAGTGCCGAGATCATCACGGTTAACGCCAAGCTGTAGATGATCAAGCTCGGGCGTAGGAAGTGGTATTTGCCATCCCCGGTGTTTTCTAACAGGTTTTCCGTGGTGTATTTTACCAAACCGCGGGCATAACCCATCTGATCCATGACGCTGTCGCAAGCATCAATACAGGCCGCGCATTGGATGCATTCGAACTGCAAACCATCGCGTATATCGATGCCAGTAGGGCATACTTGCACGCAAAGTTTGCAATCAATGCAGTCGCCTAAGCCAACCTCTTCACTGCTTTGATGGCGGCCGCGTGAGCCACGCGGGTCGCCGCGATAGTGATCATAGGAAATAATCAAGGTGTCGCGGTCGAACATGACGCTTTGGAAGCGGCCGTAAGGGCAGATGTGCAGACAAACTTGCTCGCGCATCCAGCCAGCGTTTAGATAAGTTGCGCCAGCAAAAAACAGCATCCAAAACAGCATCCATGGATCCATGCTGAAGGTGATGAATTGCTCCCATAGGTCGCGCATGGGAGTGAAATAGCCAATAAAGGCGATGCCGGTGCCAATAGACACGATAGCCCAGCCTGTGTGCTTGACTGTGCGCTTGAGGAGCTTGCGTAAGCTCATTGGCGCTTTATCGAGGCGCATGCGGGCGTTACGGTTGCCCTCAGCGACTTCCTCTATCCACATAAATACCTTTGTCCATACCGTTTGCGGACAGGCATAGCCGCACCAAACTCGTCCAGCGAGAACCGTTACGGCGAAAAGCGCGAAGGCGGCGATGATGAACAGCCAGGACAAAAAGAAGAAATCTTCTGGTAAGAATGTCCACCAGAAAATATAAAAATGGCGATTGGCAAGATCGAAGAGCACCGCTTGGCGGTCATCCCAATCAATCCACGGCAGTAAAAAGAAAACGGCCATGGTGAGATAAAGAGTTACGAGACGAATATTTTGAAATAACCCAGTGATGGACCGGGCATGAATTTTTTCACGTTTGGCGTAGAGATCTGCTGTTTTCGGCTGCTCCACACGCACGGGATCTGGAGATATGTCGCGAGTGGGAATCTGATTACTCATGGCGCCGGTGTCCTAAGGTCAGCGGAGCGTAGATTATACGCGGGAGCGTTGCTAGCATGCTGCGACATATTGCCGCAGCATGCTGATCTCACAACAACTAGCCTACTTGTGGCTCAGCGAATAAACGTAGGCAGCCATCAAGTGCACACGGTCTGGACCTAGTGTTTTATCGAAGTTAGGCATACGGTTTTTGCGACCGTAATACACTGTATCGAGCACATGACGCTCAGCACCACCGTATAACCAAATAGTGTCGGTTAGGTTAGGTGCGCCAATGGCTTGGTTGCCGCGACCGTCAGCACCGTGACAACCGGCACAGACAGCAAAGCGCGGTTCGCCGGCTTTGGCTAGTTCGTTGTCAACATTACGTCCAGACAGTGACAAGGCATAGGCAACCACTTCTTTCACGCCTTGTTCGCCCATGGCGTCTTTCCATGCTGGCATCACGCCTTGGCGGCCGTGTGTCAATGTCTCAACTAGCTTCTCGGGCTCGCCGCCGTACAACCAATCGTCGTCGGTTAGGTTGGGAAAGCCTTGGCCGCCACGAGCGTTAGAGCCATGGCAGAGTGCGCAGTTGTTGGCGAAAATACGGCCGGCAATGCGCATGGCACGATCATCTTTGGCCAGCTCTGGAATCGGAGTGGCGGCAAATGATTTGTACAGTGGGCCAAACTCGGTGTCGTATTTGGCTTGGTCTTGGCTATGTTCACCATAAGATGTCCAGCCTAAATAGCCTGGAAATTTACCAAGGCCAGGATAGAGTGCGAGATAGCCTAAAGAGAAGGCGATCGATATCCAAAATGCAATCAACCACCAGCGTGGTAGCGGGTTGTTGTATTCCTTAATGCCGTCGTACTCATGTCCTGTTGTGCCGTCTTCTGCCAGGTCCGACAGATCCATTTTGCGGGTCCATAGGAGCAGCCAGCTCACACCAATGATGTTTGCTAGCGACAGAACGATGATGTAACCGCTCCAAAAGTCACTCATTTTTTATCTCCCTTCAGGGTCTGCTTGGCGTCGATACCGTGAATCGGATCGGTATCGATAGCCAGTTGTCCATCAGCCTCAAAACGTTTGCGGTTAGACGGCTTAAACGCCCACCAGCAAATAGAGAGGAACGCGATCATCGCCATAATAGTGGCAATGCCATGCAGGGTGCCTTTATCCATGATTAGCGAATCCCCCGATCTTTAAAGGCGTGACCGAGTTGCTGTAAGTAAGCCACCACGGCGTCTAGTTCGCTATGGCCTTTAACGGCAGCCTCGGCGCCAGCAATGTCTTCATCGGTGTATGGCACGCCAAAGCCACGGAATGTTTCCAGCTTTTTCGCAGTCAGTTTGCCGTCGAGTTCATTGGTTTCAAGCCATGGGTATGAGGGCATGATGGACTCAGGCACAACATCGCGTGGATTGATCAAGTGAGCACGGTGCCATTCGTCAGAGTAACGACCACCAACGCGAGCCAAATCTGGGCCGGTGCGCTTGGATCCCCACAGGAAGGGGTGTTCCCAAACTGACTCACCAGCAACCGAATAGTGGCCGTAACGCGCTGTTTCTGCACGTAAAGGACGCACCATTTGGGTATGGCAAACGTGGCAGCCTTCGCGGATGTAAACATCTCGGCCTTCCATCGCCAGTGGGCTTAGCGGCACTTGGCTGCTAACCGGCTGCGTGGTTTCTTTTTGAAAGAACTGCGGAACCAACTCCACCAAAGTGGCGAAGCTGATAGCAATAAAGATAAAGAAAATCAGCAGGCCGACGTTTGTTTCAACTAACTCATGTTTTGAAGTTGCCATGATCCTACTCCTTACGCCGCGGCCGGCTGATCTTTTGGCGAATCGTTATAAATGGTCATGGCGACGTTATAAGCCATAACCAACATGCCGGTTAGGAACAACAAACCGCCAATCATACGACCAACATACATTGGGTGGCTGGCCACAACGCTTTCAACGAAGCTATAAGTTAGTGTGCCGTCGGCATTTACTGCGCGCCACATCAGACCTTGTGTGATGCCGGAGATCCACATGGAAACGATGTAGAACACGGTGCCGATAGTAGCGAGCCAGAAGTGCAGGTTGATCAGCGGAATGGAGTACATTGCTTTGCGATCAAACAGGCGTGGAACCAGCACATAAAGTGAACCGATGGTGATCATCGCAACCCAACCCAAGGCACCTGAGTGTACGTGGCCAATGGTCCAGTCGGTGTTATGTGACAGCGAGTTCACGGTTTTAATCGACATCATTGGGCCTTCAAAGGTGGCCATGGCGTAGAAGGACAGGGCAACTACTAGGAAGCGAATGATGGGGTCGGAGCGTAACTTATCCCATGCGCCCGAGAGCGTGAGCACGCCGTTGAGCATGCCGCCCCAGCTTGGCGCGATTAGGATGATGGAGAACGCCATGCCTAATGATTGTGTCCAGTCGGGTAGTGCCGAGTAGTGCAAATGGTGAGCGCCAACCCACATATAGATCGAAATCAAAGCCCAGAAGTGAACGATCGACAAGCGATAAGAATACACTGGGCGACCAGCTTGCACGGGCACGAAGTAGTACATCATGCCGAGGAAGCCAGCGGTGAGTAGGAAGCCGACGGCGTTATGACCGTACCACCACTGAATCATCGCATCCATCGCGCCGCCATACATGGAGTAAGACTTGAAGGCGGAAACGGGAATTGCCATCGAGTTAACAATGTGCAAAACGGCGATGGTGATGATGAAGGCACCATAGAACCAGTTAGCCACATATATATGCGAGGTTTGGCGCTTCATGATGGTGCCGAAG
>CAXIBK010000082.1:0-9077 GCA_964022225.1 uncultured Paraperlucidibaca sp. | reverse complement strand
TATTGCGGCAGCTCAAGGCGGCGTGCCTGCAGCCATTCCTGTAGACGGCTTTTCGGGTCTTTCAAACTATCGCCAACCACAATATTGCTCAAGCGATCCCCATACCAGCGACGCAGGTGCTGAGTCATTGCAGGCAAGCTTTCACCATCACGATGCATTGCACCAATGACCGCCTCTACGGTATCTGACAAGATCGATTCTCGGCGATAACCACCACTTTTCAGCTCACCAGAACCCATCATTAAATAGTCGCCAAGCGACCACTCACGAGCAATGATGGCTAGGCTATCTTGTCGCACCAAGGTTGCCCGCAGGCGCGATAGGCGTCCTTCGTCTTCTTCTGGAAACTGCAAATATAAACAGTCGGCAACGACAAAGTTCAGCAGGCCGTCGCCGAGAAACTCAAGCCGCTCATTGTTACGACGGCCAGACACACTGCGATGCGTGAGCGCTAAACGTAACCACTCTAGATCACGAAATGTGTATCCGATGGTGCGCTGTAAACGCGCGAGTGCATCACTCACTTAATGCTGCCATTGCGTGAAAATATAGGTAGATGCAAGCCAGGTTGCTTATGCATCCAAATATAAAAGGCGCGACCTACGATGAGGTCTTCGGCAACAGGTCCCCAAAAGCGACTGTCATTGGAGTTATCACGATTGTCGCCCATCATGAAGTACTCGCCCTGTGGCACAGTGTATGACCACATTGCGCCAGCAGGCTGCATACCCGCTTCTTCACGAGTGAAATGGCTGACACCGCTCAAGTTTTCAAGATAAATTTCCTCTCCGGTCGACACATCTGACATCGCCGTCTGAAGCTCTCGAGATGCCTCTACACCATTGATAAATAACACTTCATTGCGACTTTCCAAGGTATCACCGGGAAGGCCAACAACGCGCTTGATGTAATTAATCGACGGGTTGGCTGGGAATTTAAACACCATCACATCGCCGCGCTTGGGCTCTGAAACTGGCACGATTTCGGTGCCAATCACTGGCAGGCGCAGGCCATAAACAAACTTATTGACCAGCACATAATCGCCAACTTCTAGCGTTGGAATCATCGAGCCAGAAGGTATGGTGAATGGCTCGGCGATAAACGAACGCAGCACCCAAACCACAGCTAATACGGGAAAAAAGCCATGCGCGGTTTCAAACAACCAAGGCTCACGCATAATTTCAGCAGCAGCTGATGCAGGTAATACCTGCCCGCCATTAGCCGCCTGCTGCTCAGCAGCTTGTAAACGCTCACGACGGCCTGGCTTCAGTAACAAAGCATCAAAAGCCCAAAGCGCGCCGCAAATTATCACAGCAAGCGTTAGTACAAGCGAAAAATCAATATCCACAAATGCTACCTCAGGGTTATTTGTCGACCTTCAACACGGCCAAGAACGCTTCCTGCGGAATCTCCACATTACCGACTTGCTTCATGCGTTTTTTACCCTGCTTCTGCTTATCAAGGAGCTTGCGCTTACGGCTAACATCACCGCCATAGCATTTCGCTAACACATCTTTACGCATGGCTTTCACGGTTTGACGGGCAATAATTTGCGTGCCGATAGCGGCTTGTATGGCTACATCGAACATCTGCCGCGGAATCAGTTCTTTCATTTTTTCGACAATGGCGCCACCGCGATAGCGTGCGTTATCGACGTGGCAGATCATGGCGAGCGCATCAACGCGCTCGCCATTAATGAGGATGTCGATACGCGCCAAACGCGTTGACTCAAAACGTGAAAAAGCATAATCAAGCGAGGCATAACCGCGCGAGCAGGACTTCAGTTTATCGAAGAAATCGAGCACGACCTCGCCCATCGGCACATCGTAGGTGAGCGCGACTTGCTTACCATGAAATAACAAGCTCTTTTGCACGCCACGACGCTCTTGGCAGAGCTTGATGACATCACCGACATAATCTGGTGGGACTAAAATATGGCACTCGGCAATCGGCTCGCGGAAGTCTTCAATTGATCCAATATCGGGAAGTCGCGATGGATTGTCGATGTACAACACATCGCCCTTTCTAGTCTCAATTTCATAGACCACGGTGGGCGCGGTGGTGAGCAAATCGAGGTTGTATTCGCGTTCGAGGCGCTCCTGCACGATCTCCATGTGCAGCATGCCCAAGAAGCCGCAGCGGAAACCGAAACCTAATGCATCGGATGACTCAGGCTCAAAAAATAGTGCCGAATCATTGAGTGTGAGCTTAGATAGCGCATCACGGAAAGGTTCATAATCATCGGATGAAATCGGGAATAAGCCGGCGTACACCTGCGGCTTAACCTTTTTAAAGCCAGGCAACATGTCAACATTTGGCGTGGTGTTCAACGTTAAAGTGTCGCCCACGGGGGCGCCAAAAATATTCTTAATGCCGGCAATGACAAAGCCAACTTCACCAGCATACAAGCCATCGGTTTCCGAGTGTTTGGGGTTGAACACGCCAACACTAGTGACGATGTGATGCTGGCCAGTGCTTTTGACCAAAATCTTATCGCCCTTTTTCACCTTGCCATGTTTGACACGAACCAACGACACCACACCCAAGTAGTTGTCGAACCACGAATCAATGATAAGCGCTTGCAATGGCGCTTCACGATCACCAACAGGTGGTGGAATGCGAGCGATTAAAGCTTCCAGCACTTCCACAACGCCTAAGCCAGTCTTCGCACTGCACTGCGGTGAATCTAAAGCCTCGACACCAATAATCTCTTCGATTTCCTCACAAACGCGATCAGGATCGGCTTGTGGCAAATCGATTTTATTGAGCACTGGCATGACCTCTAGGCCTTGCTCAATCGCGGTATAGCAGTTGGCCACTGACTGAGCTTCAACACCTTGTGCAGCATCCACTACTAGCAATGCGCCTTCGCAGGCTGCCAGCGAACGACTGACTTCATAGGAGAAGTCGACGTGACCAGGGGTATCAATGAAGTTGAGCTGATAGCGAATGCCATCGGCTTGGCTGGTGTAATAAAGGGTTACCGAATGCGCCTTAATGGTGATGCCACGCTCACGCTCAAGATCCATAGAATCAAGAACTTGTGACTGCATTTCACGCTCAGTTAAACCGCCGCAGATTTGAATAAAGCGGTCAGCGAGGGTCGACTTGCCATGATCGATGTGCGCGATGATGGAGAAATTACGAATATGCTGGATATCGGACACGAACACTCACCCATTGAGGGGCTGAAAAATGAGGGCGTAGTGTAGCTGATTCGCTCGACGCCGACCAAAGTTAGCGCTGCTTAAACGCGGGATAGATTTGGCCGCAACGATTAAGGAGCAATCATTGCGGCCAATACACTTACTTATTAGCTTCAGCGGCTTCGATTTTTAGGGCCACAATTTGCGTATTACCTTGGCGAGTCACACGCAACGGCACAGTGCTGCCAGGCTTTAGCTTGCGCACTGCCATGACGAAGTCACGAGCACTATCAATTTTCGTACTGCCCACTTGGGTAATGACATCGCCTGGACGCAGGCCGGCTTCAGCGCCAGAGCCTTCAACTACTTGCACAATTAGCGCGCCACCAGCGACTTTCAGCTGCTGCTTCTCAAGAGGCTGTAAGTCGCGCAAGCGCATACCCAGGCGCGACAAGTCAGGCTGATCTGCCGAATCGTCCGCAGCAGCATCCTCTGGCAAAGCCTCCATTGTGATACTGACGGTTTGCGCTTTACGATCACGGAACAAGGTCATCGTATAGGTTTCGCCTACCGTCGCACGACCAATAGCCTGCGGCAGCTCGGCTGATAAATTAATGTCTTGCCCGTTAAATTGAGTGACGATGTCGCCTGCTTTCAAGCCAGCTTTAGCGGCTGGTGACTTAGGCTCTACGCTTGCGATCAAGGCACCTGCTGGACGTGGCAAGCCATAAGCATCGGCAAGATCTTTAGTCACCTCTTGAATGGCTACACCTAGCCAGCCACGACTGACTTTGCCTTTGTCACGCAGCTGCTTCACAACCTCCATCGCAACATCCATGGGAATAGAAAACGACAAACCCATGAAGCCACCGGAGCGGCTATAAATTTGCGAATTAATGCCAACTACTTCACCTTGGCTATTAAATAATGGTCCGCCAGAGTTGCCGGGGTTGATGGCAACGTCGGTTTGAATAAAAGGCACATAGGCCTCGCTCGGCAAGGCTCGTGCTTTCGCGCTGACAATGCCTGAAGTCGCCGAGTAATCAAAACCAAATGGTGAGCCGATAGCTAATACCCAATCGCCAACGCGTAGGTCGGCTGGCTTACCAATGCGCACCGTCGGCAGGTCTTTGGCGGCGATTTTAATGAGCGCAATATCGGTGCGCGGGTCGGTACCGATAACTTTCGCCTCAATTTCACGGCGATCACTCAAACGCACAATGACTTTGTCGGCGCCATCGATGACATGATTATTGGTCAGCACATAGCCATCGCTGCTGATAATAAAACCAGAGCCAAACGACTGCTGCACGCGCGGCTGTGTCGGCTGCGACTCTAGGCCATAGAAGCGGCGAAGCAATTCCTGAATGTCTTCGTTGCCGCTGGCCTGCGAGCGCTTGGTCTTAATGGTTGAGCTGATGTTCACTACTGAAGGACTGACATCCGCCACAATATTGGCAAAATCAGGCGCTGCATCGGCGAAACTAATGTTCGCACTTAGTACTGTTATGACTGCAAACAGCCAAGCGGTTAGGGGTTTCATCGATCGCATCAGGTGTAATCTCCTCGCAAGGTCGCGCTAAAAGCAAGCATAGGCCGATAACGCAAAATACTATAATTCGCTGACACGCTATATAGGCACGATGCTTTTCGCAATTATTCAATGCCGTATAACCGTTACATCCGCACAGACTGTGGCATTATCCAATGCACTTTTTTTCAGCGACCAAGCCATGGCAACCTCTTTTTCCTATGACGTACTTATCATTGGTGGCGGAGCCGCCGGCTTAACATTGGCGCTCAATCTCGACTCGTCGTTGCGCATTGCCATGATTTCCAAAGCCGCGCTCACCGAGGCGAGTACGTATTATGCCCAAGGCGGCGTGGCAGCCGCAGTCGATGCCTCTGACTCTGTCGACAGCCACGTTAGCGATACTCTGATCGCTGGCGCAGGCCTTTGCCATGAGGATGTCGTCACTCATACCGTCGAACATGGCCCTGAGGCTATTGAATGGCTAATTGAGCAAGGTGTGAAGTTCACTCTTGATGACACTGACCATTTGCATTTAACACGCGAAGGTGGACATTCTCATCGCCGTATTATTCATGCCGCCGACACTACCGGCCGAGCGATTTCGAAAACCTTAGTTGAGTGCGTGCAGGCGCGCTCAAATATTCATCTATTGGAATCACGCATTGCTGTCGACTTAATTATCAATGGCAGCGCCGATCAAGCCCATGCTGCTGGCGCCTATGTGTTAAATAAAGACAGCGGCGAGGTCGAGACCTATAACGCTCGTTTTGTTGCTCTTGCCACTGGTGGTGCTAGCAAAGCTTATCAATACACCTGCAACCCCGATGTTGCGACCGGCGATGGCATTGCCATGGCATGGCGCGCCGGCTGCCGAGTCGCCAATATGGAGTTCAATCAATTCCATCCGACCAGCCTTTACCACCCCAGCGCAAAAAACTTTTTAATCACGGAAGCCATGCGTGGTGAAGGCGCAATTTTAAGACTCCCCGACGGTGAGCGCTTCATGCCTCGTTTCGATCGGCGAGCTGAACTGGCCCCTCGCGATATTGTCGCGCGCGCCATTGATTTTGAAATGAAGCGTCTCGGCCTGCGCCATGTCTGGCTCGACATCACCCACAAAGACCCTGACTTTATTACTAGTCATTTCCCAAATATCTACAACACTTGCTTAGCGCAAGGTATCGACATCACGAAAGAATGGATTCCGGTGGTGCCGACTGCTCACTTTACTTGTGGTGGCGTCATGGTCGACCTGCATAGCGAAACCGATATCGCACGTTTATTTGCCATTGGTGAAACGTCGTTTACTGGCCTACATGGTGCCAATCGTATGGCCAGCAACTCACTTTTAGAATGCTTCGTTTTTGCCATGTCGGCAGCAAAACGCATCCATAGCCTGCTCGACACTCCACATCCTGAAACTAGCCCAGGTTGGGATGCCAGCCAAGTACGCAACTCCGATGAAGATGTGGTGATTTTGCACAACTGGGATGAGCTACGCCGCTTTATGTGGGACTACGTGGGTATTGTCCGCACCACCAAGCGCCTAGAACGTGCCCTGCACCGAGTCGAACTGCTACAAAATGAGATCAACGAGTACTACAGCAATTATCGCGTGTCGTCGAACTTGCTCGAACTGCGCAATTTGGTCATGGTCTCTGAGCTGATGATTCGCAGCTCCTTGGCGCGCCGGGAGTCACGCGGCCTGCATTACACCTTGGATTATCCTGAGCGTTTGGCGCAAGCTGTAGATACGATTTTGGTGCCTGGCGCCGCCGCCACAAAACATTAACGCGTAAGCGCCGCCATTGTGTAGCACTGAGCTGGTCAGACCAAATGGCCAGCCGCCAGAGCCTTTGTTCTGCGGCAATATGAGCACTAGAAGCTTCAAGCACATCATCGGCACGTTGACAAAAACTTAAACAAAGTAAGCCCGGCCAATCGCGCACAGGACCATCAAGTTCGGCCAAATAAATCTTGCCAGTGGCATCCGTTAATCGCCAGCCATTAGCAGTTTGCTGCAATACGCGGATAGGCGCGCTAGTACTAGCGCGGCGCAACAGCGAAACAGCCTGCGCGATAAATATTAGATAAGCAGGTAAAAGATAGTGCAAAGGCACGAAGCCCGCACCAGGAGCCAGCGCCACGGCGCCGAGCATTAGCCAGCGAAAATAGCCCTCACGTCGCGAGGGCAATAGCTCACAAGGTGTGCGCCAACTTAGCCAAGATGGTGGTAATGAGTTGGCGATACTCGGCATCATCAGGCTCGGTGTATTGCATAAACCAGGCGAGGAGATCGACATCTTCCTCAGCCAAAATGCGCCGAAATACTTGCTGATCGCTAATGGACGCATCACGATAATGCTCCTCCATATACGGCTCAAAGATCACATCTAACTCTTTTAAGCCGCGCCGACATTGCCATCGCAATCGGCGCTCTTCTTCAGTAAATGGCCGCGTCATGGAAAACCTCTGCAAACTGGCGTATAAGCGCGGCATTATATAAGCCTAAGAGATAGCAACGCGACGGCTAAAATACCAATGCCCGCGTAACATTTTTTATTTTGATAGCTTACGGAGTGTTTCGATCATGACCATCGCCTGCCCCACGCTCGATCAGCGCCATGCCATTGCCAATGCGCGCGCCAGCGCTAATCTCTCAGTGCCGTTGGCATGGGCCGCTTTAACACTCACCGGTGTCGATGCGCTGACTTTTTTGCAGGGGCAGTTATCCTGCGACATGAAATTAGTCACGGCAGAGCAAGCCAGCCTCGGCTGCTTACTCAATCTGAAAGGCCGCATTGAAGCAAGCGTTGTGGTAATCAGCATTGATAGCGGCTATGCGCTACTGATGCCGCAAGCGCAAATCGCTGCAGTGAAAGCGCGCTTGGCTAAATACGGCGCATTTTCGAAGGTGAGTATTGCCCAAGGCATGCAGGAAATTGTTGGCTTAATGGGTGCTGAGGCGATTCCAAGTAGCTTGGCTGCAACTCCATATGCAGCAACACTCGAAGCCGACGCTTGCTACGTGCGCCTCCCAGGCGCGGCACGTGCATTGAAGGTTTGCGCTGCCGACACTTCAAATAATGATGCCTTAGCGATAAATGCTAACACTGCTGTTATAGCCGCATGGCAAGCTGAAGCGATCTCAGGCGGTGAGGTCACCATTGACCAAGCACTAGTCGATCAATGGCAGCCGCAAGAGCTCGATTATCACAATCTGGGCGGTGTTAGTTATCAAAAAGGCTGCTATATGGGCCAAGAGATTGTGGCTAGATTGTATTTTCGTGGTCAACTGAAAACCGGTCTTTGCTGGTTGCGCGCGCCATGGCCAGAAACAATCGACGCTGCGCTAGACTGGCCGATTATGGCCGACGATAAGGCTGTGGGCCGAGTCATTGCGCTGGCTTGGCCAGATGAGCAGCAGCTATGGCTGTTAGCCAGCGTGCGCTTAGCCGCAGAAAACTTGCAGTGGCACCTGCCCAATGGTGAAGTCGTGGCCTTAACCCGCCACGACTTCATTCGCCACGCTTAAGGCTTTCACTTTTATCAGTAGCTTCGAAGTCTGAGCGCATTTATTTCGGGCTTAGGAGCTACAAATCCGCCAATGGATGCGTCATGCCATCTGGCAGAGCGTAATGCTCCGCAATAAAGCTGGCACTGACCTCGGCCAAGGTTGCTGGCTGCCATCGCGGCGATAAATCTTTATCGACCAATAGTGCGCGCACACCTTCGGGGAAATCAGCGTGAAAAGCGCATTGCGTTGAGATAATCCATTCTTGACGGAAAACATCGGCCAAGCTCATGGTTTTACTCTCATGCCACTGTTTCCAAACCAACACTGCACTAGTCGGTGAGCCTCTACGGTAAGTTTTAATCGCCTTCGCTAGCCATACATCATCAGGCAACTCTTGCGTGCGCCAGGCAGCGTCTAAGGCGCTCAAGTCATCATGCGCACATAAGGCCTCAATAGCGGCCTCTCGTGGCTCAATCTGCGCCTCAGGCAGCTCCGTAAGCGCTAAATTAGCTAGCACACCATCAATGCCACTTTTTGGTTCGCTGCTGTCTATCGCTTGCAAGCCACTCAGCAACTGCTGCCACTGGCTCGATGCCACAGCGTGCGTAGCCATGCCAAGATATAACGCATCGGTAGCGTTGAGTTGGCTAGCGCCTAAACCTAAAAACAGACCAATGCGGCCACTTAAACGAGACAGAAAATAGCTGCCGCCAACATCTGGATATAGGCCAATACCAATCTCTGGCATCGCCAAACGTGAAGTTTCCGTCACCACGCGATAACGCGCGCCAGCAAATAAGCCAATGCCACCGCCCATTACCACACCCGTGCCCCACACTAGCAATGGCTTGGCGTATTGATGAATCAGATAATCTAATCG
>CAXIBK010000081.1:0-9296 GCA_964022225.1 uncultured Paraperlucidibaca sp. | reverse complement strand
GCCGTGAGCACATTCACACTTTGTACCATTCCTGATGCTGTAGCCGCCTTAAATGAAGTTCGCCGTGTGCTCAAACCCGGTGGCGAATTACTCTTTTGTGAGCACGGCCTATCGCCAGATGCCGGTGTGCATGCTTGGCAGCAGCGCATACAACCATTCTGGAAGCCCTTGGCTGGCGGATGTCATTTAGACCGCAATATTCCGGCGATTATTGAGCAAGGCGGGTTTCGCATCGTGGAGATGGAGACTCGATATTTGAAAGGGCCAAAGCCGATGACCTATGTATATCGTGGCCGTGCGGTGGCGATGTAATCGGTTTAACCGTTAAGGCAAAGTTACGCCTCTGGGAGCAGCTGATCCTCATAAGGCGCCACCGTCACGCGCACCGTGAGCTCATGATGGCCACCACCGTGAATTACACCGCGCAAGGGTGAGATATCGGTGAAATCTCGCCCCCAGGCAAGTGTGATGTGTTGTTGGCCAGGACTAATATTATTGGTTGGATCAAAGTCCATCCAACCTTGTGATGGACACCAAACAGACACCCAAGCATGCGAAGCGTCGGCACCAATCAAGCGAGCTTGACCGGGTGGCGGCTGAGTCAGTAAATAGCCGCTAACGTACCGTGCTGGCAGGCCATAGGCGCGTAAACACGCAATCATGAGCTGAGCAAAGTCTTGGCAGACGCCGCGCTTGTTGTGCAGCACCTCAAGCAATGGTGTTCCAATGTCGGTTGCATCAGAGTCAAATGTTAGCTCAGAAAATATACGCTGCATTAGGGCGTGAGCGACTGCTCAGCTTCAGGAGATAAAAAGAAGTCAAAGGGATTAATGACTGAGAGTTCGGCCGTGAGATCAACGGTAACCCGAAAATGCGTGGTTTTATCTGGAAAGACTAGACGTGCCAGATGGTTGGCCTGTGGGTCTTGTTGCCAGTTAATAAAGTGCTTTTTAGGTGTGATGTCGAGGCTGTAGGAGAGGATACGCGTTCGACAATGAGGGGCTGGGCGCAAGCGCACCAACTGTGGGCCGAGTTGGACAGGGCGGTCATATCGGTAGTCCGATACATGGTGCAGTGCGATGATAATAGACACAGCGAGCCTCGGTGAGCAGACATCTTAGCGAAAGCACAGCAAGTGCCGTGCCATCGCTAAAGTGTGCGCGCCGCAGGGTAGTCTTGGGCTTTAGGCCAACATTCCGCGCAGCATGAAGAAGATCATCCCTGCCATGAGCGCGGTGGCAGGTACCGTGATGACCCAAGCCGAGACAATGCGCATGATTTGCGAGCGCTTAACCAGCTCTTTGCGATAGACCCTTTTCAGGTGTTTGCGCTCACCTTTGGAGAAGTGTGCGGGGTCTTCGTTCGCCTTAGATAAGGCTTTCAAATCGCGCAGCATGACGCCTTTTTGCTGTATGTCGGCATTGCTGAAGCGCTGCAGGAAGGCATCAATAGCCACTTGGTCATCTTCAGGGTGATGCTCTTTAATTTCAGACACCATGCGGTCGTAGTTCTTTTTGAGGTATTCGCGCAAAAAGCCAACACCAAAGACACCGCCAACAGCAATATGTGTTGAGCTCACCGGCAAGCCCATTTGGCTCGCAATAATAACGGTGAGTGTAGCCGCCATGGCAATACAGAACGCGCGCATTTGATCTAGTTCAGTAATGCCACTGCCAATGGTGCGAATCACCTTTGGGCCAAACAGCGCAAGGCCAATGGCGATGCCGAGCGCGCCTATCATCATGACCCATAAAGGAATGCTGGCGGATGTGCCAAACTGGCCGGGATGAGCCGTATAGACATCGACAATGGCGGCGAGTGGGCCAATGGCATTAGCAACATCATTAGAGCCGTGAGCAAAGCTCAGTAAGGCGGCAGCGAAAATTAGGGGCACGGTAAATAGGCTATTTACGCCTTGCTTGCCTTCCAGTAGCAGGTTTTTGGGTTGCTTTACCTGCCAGCGGACGAGGGCGAAGACACCCACGGCGACAATGGCACCAATCATGGCCGCTTGTAGCAAGGAAACTTTAACAATTTGCTTTAGGCCTTTTTGTGACAGGTAAACGCTAAACACCATCGCCATGGCAGCGACTAGCCAAGGCACGACTTGGCGTGCAGCACCCATCATATCGGCCTTGTAGGTAATGGAGCGTTTGATCAAATACAAAAATGCCGCAGCCACAATGCCACCGAGCACGGGAGATACAACCCAACTCGCGGCAATGCCGCCCATGGTTCCCCAGTTCACGATATCAAAGCCTGAAGCCGCAATGCCACCACCTAAAACCGCGCCCACGATGGAGTGCGTTGTAGAGACTGGCGCACCGACGGCCGTAGCAATGTTGAGCCAAAGCGCGCCTGCGATGAGTGCAGACATCATGATCCAGACGAAGGTGTCGGTGTCGGGTATTAAATTTGGGTCGATAATGCCATTGCGAATGGTGCCAACCACTTCGCCCCCAGCGATGATGGCGCCCGCGGCTTCGAAAATCGCGGCGATGACCAGTGCGCTGCCCAGCGTTAATGCGCGTGCTCCAACGGCCGGGCCGACATTATTGGCAACGTCGTTGGCGCCAATATTCATGGCCATATAGCCGCCAACCATCGCGGCCATGACTAACATGATGCTGACTTCGCCAACGCTTTGACTGGCGGCGTAGAGCATCACACTCAAAATGAATAGCAGGCCTATGCCGAGTCGGACTTGGTCGCCACGGTTTTTATCCATTGCGCGATCCATGCCTTCTAAATGCTTTAGATCCATGACCAACCTCTATGAAGTTTGTAAGACAAAATTATGACAGAAAGTTGGGGTGTAATGCGCGGTTGTCTAAACTGCTGCGCTCAGGTACAACCGCAGTTCATCTGAAATCCATGAGCCGGAGCATCAACATGAGCTACACCACCCTGAGTTATGAGGTGAGCGAACACATCCTCACGTTAACGCTCAATCGTCCAGACCAGCTCAATAGCTTTACCGTGACCATGGCTAACGAGTTGGTAGACGCCTTTGGTCGAGCCAGCGAAGATGATGCAGTTCGCGCCATTGTTGTCACAGGCGCGGGTCGTGCATTTTGTGCGGGCATGGATTTAACGGCACCGGGTAATGTCTTTGGCCTCGATGAGTCGCAGCAACCTAGTCTTGAGGATATGCATTCGCGCCTGAATGATCCTGCGATTTTTTTTTTTTTTTTTGATACCGGTGGTCGCGTGACCTTGGCTATTTACGATTGTAAGAAGCCAGTGATTGCTGCCATCAATGGGGCAGCGGTCGGCATTGGCGCGACCATGACCTTGGCGATGGATATTCGACTCGCATCGGATAAAGCGCGCATAGGTTTTGTTTTTGGCAAGATTGGTGTCGTGCCAGAGGCATGCTCAAGTTGGTTTTTACCACGCATCGTCGGTATTCAGCAGGCGCTGGAATGGGTCTATAGCGGGGATATTTTAACGGCGGAGCAAGCACTCAATGGCAAGCTCGTGCGCTCCGTGCATGCCCCTGATGAGCTGCTGCCAGCAGCTTATGAGTTAGCGCGAAAATTCAGCCAGAACAAATCGCCAGTTGCTGTCGCCTTTGCGCGTCAAATGATGTACCGCAATGCCGCGCAACCGCACCCGATGGAGGCTCATCGCATTGATTCATTGGCCATGTTCTACACCAGCTTAGAGGATGGCAAAGAGGGTGTGCAGTCGTTTTTAGAGAAGCGTGACCCTCGATACACCAGCTGCGCTAGCAAGATGCCATCATTTTATCCGTGGTGGAAATAGGCCGTTAAGCATGGCCTCAGCGCACGGATTAGGGTGCGCTGAGGTGCTGACGGGGCTCAGCGTGAAGGCTTGCCGTTAGGGCTTGGGCGTGACGTCGAGCTTGCTGGCCCGTTGCCTGATGAGCGACGTCGGTGGCGGGGCTGATCGCGGCGCACTTGATCAGCTGCGTGAGGTGGCTTGTCGCGACGTGGACCACGAGGCGGTGGCGCTTTGCGCAGTGGCTCAGGTTTGGCATTGGGGTCAGGCTCAAAGCCAGGCACGATGACACGATTGAGTTTTTGTTTAATCGTGCGTTCAATATCAGCGAGCAGCTTTAGCTCATCGACACAGACCAATGACACCGCCTCGCCGCCGGCGCCAGCACGACCTGTACGGCCAATGCGATGCACATAGTCCTCCGCCACTTGCGGTAGCTCATAATTCACCACGTGAGGTAGGGCATCGATGTCGATGCCTCGCGCCGCGATATCGGTAGCAACGAGCACCCGTAGACGATTGGCTTTGAATTCGCGCAGGGCTTTTTCGCGCGCTGACTGGCTTTTGTTGCCGTGGATGGCCATGGCCGCAATGCCATTTTTATCGAGCTGATCGGCGAGGCGGTTGGCGCCATGCTTGGTGCGCGTAAACACCAGTACTTGTGACCACTGGCCATCGCGGATGAGTTTCTCAAGTAGTTGGCGTTTGGCTTCGCGATCGACGGGATAAATAGTCTGTTCGATGCGTTCGACCGTGGTGTTGCGAGGCGTGACCTCAACCGTGGCGGGGTCTTTCAGCAAGCTATTGGCGAGATTACGAATCTCATCGGCAAAGGTTGCAGAAAACAACAGATTTTGGCGCTGCTTGGGCAATATGGCGAGTACGCGGCGGATGTCGCGAATAAAGCCCATATCGAGCATGCGATCGGCCTCATCAAGAACGAATAACTCGATGCCGCCAAGATCCAAGGTGCCTTGGCCAACGTGATCGAGTAGACGGCCGGGTGTTGCCACCAAAATATCGACTTTGCCGCGCAACTTCGTGACCTGTGGCTGCATGCCAACGCCACCAAACATCACCATCGAGTTTAGCGATAACTGTTTGCCATAGGTGCTAACGCTTTCTTCGACTTGCGCAGCAAGTTCACGCGTTGGAGTCAAAATCAGCGCGCGTGGGCGATGGCGTGTGCTCGGGTGCATGGCATGGCGTGAGCTCAGCAATTGCAACATAGGTAGCGTGAAGCCGGCAGTTTTGCCGGTGCCAGTTTGTGCGGCGGCGAGTAAGTCGCGGCCGGCTAAAACCACTGGGATAGCGTCACGTTGAATTGGCGTGGGCGTGGTGTAACCCACGGCCTCGAGTGCTTGCAGCAGCTCGGGCATCAGGCCCAGATCAGCAAAAGACATAGGAGAAACTCTAGAAATAGGCGCGCATCATACCGCATGCGCGCCTCAGCCTGAGATCTGTATGTAAATTATGCAGAATCGCTCACGTGATAATAAGCCATGAAAATGGCGTACTTCACAGTCGTTGTTACAATTAAGTAGTTTGTGTGAGCATCGATTTTTGCTATGTTGCTTAAAATAAAAATTACCGACAAAAAGTGACATAAATAACTGCCACATTTCTGTCACAAAATAGCGGCTGCAAATATTTATGCGAAATTTCATCTACGCCATCTTGGCGGCTATCTCTCTAATTGCGCTGTGGTTTTTCATGGCACCAAGTGCGCCAAGGACACCAATGCCAGCTTTTGTCGCAACCCCTGAATCAGTGGCTTCAGACGAGCCCAGTACAGCTGTTGATGCGGCTGATTACAGTTGGCAAATTCAGGCAGGGGAAATTATTGGCCCGCAGCAAATTGAGGTGCCTCAAGGTGAGACGCTTGTGCTGTCCTTTATAAGCGATGTCCCAGACGAGGTGCATTTGCATGGCTATGAACAAGCCGTTCAGGTCAATGCGAATGAGCCCGCCACGCTCCGCGTTCGACTTGAACATAGCGGTCGCTTTGAGCTCGAAACTCATCGCTTGCATCGTGTATTAAGTGTGCTTGAAGTGGAGCCGCGCTAATGATTTTAATCACCGGTTGTTCTAGCGGCATTGGCCATGCACTTGCCTTGGCGCTGCATGCACGCGGAGCTTCGGTATGTGCGACTGCGCGCCGCCCAGAGACATTAGGTGAGTTAGCAGAAAAAGGTAGTTTGACTTTAGGCCTAGATGTAAACAGCCCTAACTCCATTGCGGCATTAATGGCTGAGCTCGCGCAACGCAAGATCATCCTGACTGGCCTTGTGAACAATGCTGGCTATGGTCTTATGGGGCCTCTAGCCGATATTTCAGCAGCCGATGCTTCGCAGCAATTTCAAACCAATGTGCTCAGCCTTTTGGCAATGACGCAGGCTGTTATTCCTGCTATGGCTGCACAAGGGCGAGGCTTAATCGTGAATGTTGGTAGCGTTTCGGGTGTGCTAACCACACCATTCGCAGGTGCTTACTGTGCCACCAAGGCCGCGGTGCACTCACTATCAGATGCACTGCGCATGGAGCTTGCGCCACTAGGCATTCAGGTTATGGTGGTGCAGCCAGGCGCAATTGCATCTTCATTTGGCGCGACGGCGAGCAACACTGTTGAGATGAAGTCAGGTTCGCTATACGCACCACTTGCGGACGCCATCATGAAGCGCGCATCGGCATCGCAGCAACAAGCAACGCCAGCTGCAGTTTTCGCTGAGCAATTGGCAGCGGCCATGCTGCAAAAAGCACCACCGGCATGCATTCGTCTAGGTAAGGGCAGTCGAGCGCTGCCGCTACTGGCGCGATGGCTGCCGCTATCACTACGCGATGCGCTGCTCAGTCGGCTCTTCTCCTTACCTAAATTAAAAGCACTAAAAAAATAATAACGAGGTTAACGGCATGAAAACTCAAGGTTTTTACCCGCGTATCGCCATAGCGGCGCTGCTGGCAGCAACAAGCGCCTTAGTGGCTTGTGGTAGTGGCAGCGATGGCGCGGATACTCCAGCAAGCCCACAAGCTCGCCTTGCACCAAAAACTAAATATGCGATGGCAAATAATTGCTTTGCGCTGCAGTCGGTTGCAAACAATGCTTATGCCGCGAGTAATGGTCAAGGTGGTTATGCCTTCAGCGCAAGCTCACCCGCCAATGCTGAGGCCTTCTATATGAAGCCAACAGCTTTAGGTGAGTACTTAATTCAAGCCAAAAATAAAACATTATTGAGCAATGCGGGGGCTGCGATTGGCAGCGCTATGCAGCCAAGTAATGCCACAGTATGGGCAGTAGAAATGCCGCGCACTGGCATATTTACGCTAAGTAATAGCGATACAGATAAGCGGATGCAGCTAGGCGATCAAAACGCTTTGGCCTTATCTGCTAACGCCGACAAAACCAGTGAGTTTCGCTTTGTGCCGACCACAGATTGCACGCCATACCCTGAAATTAGCACTGACACGGTAGGTGAGACTTACGTTGGTCGAGGCATCGATAAGCCCGTATTAGGCTTTGCTGAAGTGCACACACACATGGCCATGGGTCACGAAATGTCTGATGGCAAACATATCGTGGGGCCATCTGCTGGCGGCGTCATGTATGGTCAAATGTTCCACCGCTTTGGCGTGCCGCATGCGCTGAAGGATTGTGCTGAATGGCATGGCCCACAAGGCATTCGTGACCCAGAAGCTTTGGTGCTCGATATGACGCCATTAACCATGCATGACACCAAGGGTTGGCCATCATTTATTGACTGGCCAAAATACGACTCGCAGTTACACCAAGCCATGTACTACAAATGGGTTGAGCGCGCTTGGAAGGCGGGCATGCGCATCATGGTGACTGAGGGCACAAATATTGCTGCGCTATGTGAAGTTGGTCGCTTGGCTGTGCTGCGTCCTAACTCTGATTGCAACGACATGCGTTTGGGTATTGCTCAGGTTAAGTATTTATTTCAGTTGCAAAATTATATTGATGCGCAGGAGGGCGGGCCGGGTCTCGGCTGGTTCCGTATTGTGAAGTCACCTCAAGAGGCGCGACGCGTTATTAACGATGGCAAGCTAGCGGTGATTGCTGGGCTTGAGTTCGCCAATATTTTTGATTGCACTGTGCACTTCACGCCAGCTGGTTTGTTAGGTGAGGTAAGAGGCTGTACTAAGGAAAGTATCGATCGCCAAATCGATGAAGTGTGGGATCTTGGCGTGCGCGAAATTTTCCCATATCACGATGTCAACAGCGCGCTAGGCGGGACTGGTTTGTTTAGTGACATTCTCAATATCGTCGGCTTTTATGGCACGGGCGCCTTCTGGCAAACATACGACTGTCCAGATGGCGGTGAAGGCGATAAATACTTCTTCGATGCCGGTGCCAAAATCACCATTACACCACCAGGCTTAGGAAACGATCCGCTCACCAGCTTGATCTTGGGTGCGACATCAAGTGTGCTACCAGGGGTCCTACCGCTGTACCCATCAGATCGTCGCCAATGCAATAAGCGCGGCATGACCGATCTCGGTGAATACGTCATGAAACGCCTGATGGCCAAAGGTTTCGTCATTGATATTGACCATGCTGAGCTGTCCATCAAAACCAAAATGTTAGAAATGGCTAATGCTCAAACGCCGAAGTACCCGTTGATTTCGGCTCACGGTGCGCACGGTGGCTTAAGCGTGAAGCAAGCAAAAGACCTGCTAGCTGGCGGCGGCTTAATTTATCCATTCAAACCAAACGGTAAAGGCCACGTTGATTTCTTAAACAAACTTAAGCCAATTTGGCCCGCTGATCGCGGTCCTATCCCGCTTGGCTATGGTATGGATGCTAACGGTATTGCTGATCGTGCAGGCCCTCGTGGCGCTGGTAGCAAGCCTGTGCAGTACCCGTTCACTTTGTTCCAAGGTCCAGATTGGGGCCCACAGTTTGACGGCATCGCGCCATTGCAAGTTAATCTGCAAACGCAGCCTGAAAGCGGCAAAACATGGCCTATCGATGAGGTCGGAACTGCGCATTACGGCATGATGGCTGACTATGTTGAGGAGGTTCGTTTGGAGGGCGGCAAGGAAGCAATCGATGCGCTTTACCGCTCCGCCGAAGCCTATATTCAAATGTGGGAACAAACGGTGAACCGCTAAGACATGCGCCGAAGCACTGCGCTTGCGGCGCTAGTGTTTGGGCTAATGCCATCTTTGGCATTGGCCCATTCTTTTGGCCGCCAATACAACTTGCCAGTTCCGTTGTGGCTCTACCTTTATGGTGGCGCCGCGGCACTGGCATTATCATTTTTACTGGCCGCGTTTATGATGCGCGGTCAGCAGCATGCTGTGGTAAAGCCCCGGCTGCTACTGTATAAAAAATCCTCAAAAGCACACTTGGGGCGCGCACTGAGTGTGGGGTTCTTACTACTCACTATTTCCACAGGATTTTTGGGCAACCGCGACATTTACGTTTACTTTAATATGTATTATTTTTATTATGGTTATTTGGTAAGATTTTCTTGTATGAACAGAGTGTATATCTATGAGGATGGCGTATTATAAAAATAAACAAGCATAGG
>CAXIBK010000080.1:0-9302 GCA_964022225.1 uncultured Paraperlucidibaca sp. | reverse complement strand
CACACGGGTTCGCCAATGTTTGCGCTGGCGATGACGGTGAATATTCCCGGCCAAATTCACATCGCTTTACTACGTGAAAACTTCATGGTGTTTTGTGATGACCGTAACCTAGACGCAATTATCGAACCGTATAAGCCTTAACAGCATGTTTCGCTAATAGACACTTCCCGCCTCATCGTTCATATAGGAGTCGCCCCATGACTGTCAGTATTGGTCAAGCCGTGGCCGAATTTTCGCTCGCCGCCACCGCCGGCAAAACGATTAGCCTGTCATCGCTGCAAGGCAAGCGCGTGGTACTGTATTTTTATCCGAAAGATGCAACACCAGGTTGCACACTAGAAAGTCAGCAATTTCGGGACCTGCACGCTGAGTTTGTGGCCGCAAACACGGTCATCTTGGGTGTCTCTCGCGATAGCGTGAAGTCGCACGACAAATTTCAAGCCGCGCAAGAACTACCCTTTGATTTACTCAGTGATACTGATGAAGCCCTATGCACTAGCTTCGATGTCATCAAGTTAAAAAACATGTATGGCAAGCAAGTGCGTGGTATTGAACGCAGCACTTTTTTAATTGATGAGGCCGGCGTGTTGCGTCAAGAATGGCGCAAGCTGAAGGCAGATGGCCATGCCAGTGCTGTTTTAGAAGCTGTGAAAGCACTTTAATTAGCCCTGAACATCAATAACAAACTGCGCCGAACCATCGGCGCTCGTGTCAAATGACACAAGCTGATGATTGGTATGGCGCAAAAATGCCGGAATGTCACGTTGCGCGCCGCTATCACTCGTGAGCACAATCAAGCGTCTGCCCGCCTCAGCCTTGTGCAAAGCTTGTTTCAGCTTTAGCAATGGCATTGGGCAGCGTAAGCCGCGTAAATCTAAAGTGGTTGCGTCGGTCATTGCAGTCATCGGCTAGCGTAGTATCGGCGTTCATTCTACCATGAGCCCCCGGCACTACTGCCGGCCCAGGAGTATGGTGTGGCCTCTTGTTATCGTCTGCAAAATTTCTCACGCCATCTGCGTTGCGGCGTTTTGGCACTCATGCCCCTTGTGTCCTTAAGCACCTTCACTAGCAATGCCGCTCATGCTGGCCTGTTCGACGACCCCAATGCCCTGCCCACACTTGGCCAACCTGCCGATCTCATTGCCGATGCTCCCACCGAGCAGCGCTTAGGTCAGGCTTGGCTGCGGCAACTACGTGGTAGCGCGCCGTTATGGCCAGATCCATTAGTGCGCGACTATATTGAAAGCCTGCTTTACAAATTGTCACTTCACACATCGCTGCAACAGCCTGATTTTTCTGTTGTCGTTGTCGATGACACTCAGGTCAACGCCTTCGCGGTGCCAGGTGGCATAGTCGGGGTTAATACCGGACTGATTTTAAGCTCCGAAAGTGAAGATGAGTTGGCCAGTGTGCTGTCTCATGAGCTCGGCCATTTAAGTCAACGTCATTTTGCCCGCTCACAAGAAGCCAACCAGTACAACCAATGGTTAGCTCTCGCCGGCCTATTGGCAACTATTGCTGGCGCTGCAGCCGGCGCTGGTGGCGACTTAGGCGTTGCGGCGGGAGCCTCAGCACAGGCTCTAGCGGTACAGAATCAACTACGCTACAGCCGCGCCTACGAACAAGAAGCTGACCGCTTAGGCTTACAGACTTTAACTGCCGCGGGTTATGACCCTCATGCCATGCCGGCGTTCTTTTTAAAACTTGATCGCGATACTCGCAGACTGGGCTATATGCCGGAGTTTTTATTAACTCACCCTTTATCGACCTCTCGCTTATCAGATCTTGCTCGCCGCGTCGCTGACACGCCACGTGTGCCTTTAGCCAATCACCCCGAATTTCGTTTTGTACAGATGCGATTGCAAGTAGCCTATAGCACGCAGCTCGATGACCTCATTAGCGCCCTCACAAACTCGCTAAATGGCAGTAGCAATTCAGAGGCCAGCCGCTTTGGCCTGAGCTTGGCGCAGCTCCGTAAGGGTGAAATTGAAGCCGCTAAGGACACACTGGCCCCACTACTAAAGAGCGCCCCTAATCGTCTGGACTTTCGCATAAGCGATATAGATTTGGATTTAGCGGCAAGAAACTACGCCAGCGCTTATGAAAAAGCTCAGCGCAGTCTGGGGCTTTTTCCAAATCAACCAAGCTTGCTACAGCGCTTAACTCAAGCCGCCCTACCCTTAGGTAAAGCCGATAGTATTCGTGCGGAGTTAGACAGGGCTGTGGCTATGCGCCCAAATGATAATGGCCTGTGGCGCTTGATCGCTGACTGTGCCCTCAAACAACAAGACACCTTGGGCGTTTTTCGTGCCAGAGCAGAATATTTATTTCTAGAAGGCCGCTTGAAAGCAGCGGAAGATCAACTGGGCAATGCGCTGCGGGTCGCTGGTGAAAACTATTCATTGAGTGCGCAAATTCAGCGCCGACTTGCAGTGATGCGTAAGCTTGATCAAGAGTTTCGCTAAGGCATTACACTGACTGATCGCATAGATTACTAGGCGATCAGTCTTGCCTCATTCGGCGCCTTAGCCGCCACGACTACGTTTAAGCTCGGCGGAAAAGTCCAACATGCGCTGCAAAGGTTTCATTGCTAGCACACGCGTAGGCTCATCAACAAAAACCTCCTGATCCCCATTACGCAGCACCTGCGCAAGGTTTTCCAAGGCGTTCATAGCCATCCATGGGCAATGCGCGCATGAGCGACAGGTCGCGCCAGTACCTGCAGTTGGCGCTGCCATAAAGGTTTTATTGGGAGCCGCCTGCTGCATTTTGTAGAAAATGCCCCGGTCGGTCGCAACAATAAATTGCTGATGCGGCAGATCTCTAGCTGCTGCAATGAGCTGCGATGTCGAGCCCACGGCATCCGCCACTGCCACCACAGATTCAGGCGACTCTGGATGCACCAATACGCCAGCATCAGGATATTGGCGCTTCAAATCTAAAATGCCGCGCGATTTAAACTCTTCATGGACGATACAAGAGCCATCCCAGAGCAGCATGTCGGCGCCGGTGGTTTTTTGCACATAAGCACCGAGGTATTTATCTGGCGCCCATAAGACTTTTTCGCCAAGACCAGCAAGATGATCGACGACATCGACCGCAATGCTAGAGGTCACCACCCAGTCGGCGCGAGCTTTGACCGCTGCCGAAGTATTGGCGTAAACCACGACGGTATGATCTGGATGCGCATCGCAAAACGCGCTGAACTCTTCGATTGGACAGCCAAGATCCAAGGAGCACGTTGCCTCGAGCGTGGGCATTAATACGCGCTTTTCAGGATTGAGAATCTTCGCCGTCTCGCCCATAAACTTAACGCCAGCAACGACCAGTGTTGTTGCTGAATGTGCATTGCCAAATCGCGCCATCTCTAGCGAGTCGGATACGCAACCGCCGGTTTCTTCGGCCAGCGACTGTAGCTCGGGGTCTGTGTAGTAATGCGCTACGAGCACAGCGTCTTTGGCCTTCAGCAACGCTTTAATTTCTTCGCGCAAAACAAGACGCTGCTCAGGACTGAGATTGTCAGTATCGCTAGGTGGCAGATGCAAGCCATCCAGGTGATGTTGTACAAGGCGCTGAGCCGCCGTTTCAGAAGTGGTCATGGCAAAGTCAAAATTAAATAAAAAGGGATATTAGCGCAGCCAAGCCCATGCGGGTACGGGTTCATGGCTCGATAGACTGCTTTCTAGGCTCTCGCTCCCATTCAGGGGGCGCCCAAATATGCTTTAAACGCTGAGCAATCGGCCCAGGCTTGGCTATATCGCGCAGCATATCGATAAACTCATGAAAGTTCAGTGTGAGAATATTATTGCTATGGACTTGGCGCACAATGCCGTACTCCACCTTCTCCTCTTCCGCCGCAAAGGTGCCAAAGAGGCGATCAAAAATAATCAGCACACCACCGTAATTCTTATCAATGTATTGCACATTACGACCGTGATGCACGCGGTGATGTGATGGCGTGACAAAAATATACTCATACCAAGCCGGTAGTTTGCGCACAGATTCGGTGTGGACAAAATATTGATAGGCTAAATCAACGGCATACATGGCCAAGGTGATTTCTGGAGAAACCCCAATGAGCATTAAGGGTGTGAAAAACAGCCAATAACCAGTCAATGAATACAGCATGCTTTGGCGCATGGCCGTGCTCAAGTTCATGTGCTCGCCACTGTGGTGCACAACGTGGGCACACCAAAACCAACGGATACGGTGGCTGCTGCGATGGAAAACGTAGTAGCAAAACTCAAGCAGAATAAACAACGGCACAATGGTCCAGATATTCACCGGCACATTGAAAAAGCGCTGGTCATAGACCCAATGCATTGCTGCCATGAAAAACAGCGCATGCACGATCAGCTCAAACACTTGGTAAATGCCGCCCAAGTTTAAATTGGTCAATATGTCTTTGCCGACAAACTGTGAAGCTTGACCACGGCGGCGCATCACCCACCATTCGACGAGAAATGTGCCGATAAATATCGGTGCCAAACCAATTAAAATAATCTGCTTCCAATCGACCGGACCGCCAAGCCAACCCTCAAGCGTGGGGATGATCTCTTGGATTATTGTTTGCACCGTATCTAGCATGGTCGTGGCCTCAGAGTGGCTTCATTTCGGCATCAAAGTTCGCCAACGATGGCATCACTAAAGTCTCTCGCTTCGCAATGTCGCGCAGCTGAGTACGGAAATCATCGAGCACGGCCTCACGAGCTTCCTGGCTAATATACGGCACGTGATAGCCATAAAATGGGGCTAGCACAGTCATGCCGGCATAGCCCAATGTGCCTTGTAATATCGGCTTTAGCGTCTCGGTTAAATCGCCATGAATACCACCAGCACTAAGCATGTGATCACGCCCACCGGTGGTGGCAATGACCATTGCGCGCTTACCAGATAAGCCCCCTTGATCGTAAATGCGGCGGCCGCCATAGACGATACCAGAGACGAAAACACGGTCTATCCAGCCCTTTAAAATAGCGGGCATGGAAAACCAATAGAGTGGAAAGCTCAATAATACTAAGTCGGCAGCTTGAATCTTTGCCAATTCAGCCGCAATGTCTGACGCAAGGCTATTGGCCTTCACGTTATGGCGTTGCTCAAGCGCGTAGTTAAAGTAATCCTCATTTCCACGTGAGCCGAAATCGGCAGCGCTGGCAACGGGATTAAAGTTCATTGCGTACAGATCTGACACCACGACCTCATGACCAGCGGCCGATAAATCAGCAACCGCAGCATCTTTTAAAGCACTGGTAAACGACTGCGGCTCAGGATGGGCATGGACAATCAATACATTCATAACAAACTCATGTTGGTTTTTTACAGATGCCGAAGCATAGCCGCTTGAACAGTTCGCGACTAGCCGCTAGCTCGGGCAACGAAAAGCCAAGGTGAATTCGTTAGGCATAGGCGTCTAGCTGGCTATTGCCAGGGCTTGCTGCCAGTACAGCCGAATCAGCACTCATACCAGAAACGTCCTCAGTCACATCGACCGGCACATTGGCGGAGCCAGCGCGTTGTTTGGCTGATTCAGAGCCAGATTGGGCTTGCTGCTGGGCGGCTTGGGTGGCGGCCTCTTGACCTCTTTGCTGATCATTGAAGTCCATTTGCGCCGCCTGTGAAGCGCCAGATTGCACACGAACATCATCGAGGCGTAAGCCTTGAGCCTCAAACGCCGCAGTAAGCTTTGGCAACATGCGTTCGATTAAGCCTTGGGTATCATGATGATCAGCACTAAACGCAACCTTAGCGCCTTCTTCCCCCATCTGAATGCGGACATGTATGGGCCCGAGATCATCTGGAGTGATGTGCAAAGAGGCGCTAGTCATGCCATTTTGGCCGAGCCAAGTCAGGCGATCAGCCATTGCCGATGACCATGCACTGTTATCCAATAAGGCATGACCTGGCACCGTCCATTGGCTGGCAGTTGGAGCAGATGGCGACGTGGTGTTTGCAGACAATACATTCGCAGATGGTGCGCTTTGACTTTGAGCCGATAGATTAATTAATTGGTCCGCTTGATCGCCGCTAATCCCGACCTGTTGCATAGCCTCTTTCATCACGCTAAGCGCAGGCGCCAGTGGTGCGCTGTCTTTGACGGCAGCCAGTGTATCTACGGTGCTATTGAGCGCGGCCACGAAATCTGCCTTTGATGCCGGCTTGACCAGTGCCTCGACGACATCATCAGATGTAGTGGATAAGACGCTATCGTTTGCTGCGATATTACTACGGGGGGACAAACCACCTGTCGCAGCGAGTACGGCATCATCGGCAGCACTTGCTACGCTGCTAACATCTGCGCTCACGCCAAGATTTTGACGCAAGACGATAGGCACTGGCAGGGGCGTCAATAATTGATCGTCAGCATCGATGCTTGTGCCAGCCTCAGTGACTGACTGCAATGCATCATCAGCGCTAAGCTCGCCCTCTCCGAACTCACTGGGAGGAGTCTTAGTGACTGCTAACGATGACTTCAGCTGGTCTAAAGCCTTCGCAACATCTGCTAAAGCGGCAGCGATACCATCCGGCAAATTCGCTAAAGCATCACCTGAAAGCAAGTCAACGTTAGAGGTAGTGACGCAGCTAAGCGCGCTATCCGTATCTGAGGTATTAGGCAGATCTACAGTAACGCTAGTATCGCCTTCAGGGCCCATCAAACCACTAAGTAGTGCCATAAAAGGGTTCGATGCAGCATTAGTCGCGTTAGTGCTTGCGTTTGGAGATGCGCTAACTGTTGCCGCTGAGGAGGTACTGGTATCGTTAAAAATGCTAATTGCACTCATGATCATTCTCTGCTTTAAGACTTAGCTAACTTGAGCGCTCAAGCGCCATGCCATGCGCTGTCCAGCCATTTCATCCTGCTGCTTTTGCTCGCGCTTCTCGCTCATTTGACGCTCTTGTGCTTGATAGTTCAGCACCAAGTCATGAATACTTTGTTGGTGGCGTTTTGCGCCTAACCATAGTGATCGCGCTTGATTCGCTAGACCATCGAGGCGGCGAATTTCTGCCTCTTGCATGCCAATAGCTTCGCTCAAGCGCTGTAAAAACGCGCGAGCACCCTGTAATCGCGCCAAATCGATTGGACGGCCAGGCGTTTGCTCAGCCATGGCGGCGTAATCCAGACGATAAAGCACCAGTTGTTGCAGCTTCTCTTGCGCTAACTGAAGCTGCCGCAACTGCGCGGTGTAAGCCTGCGCCAGCTGCGACTCTTTACGCTCAGCTAAGTCTATTACTGGTTTTAAACGCTTCGATCTGGTCATACGACCTCCTCGCCTGCCATTACTTGCGTTAAGCGCTGCGTGGCCTGCACATAGCTCACCGCCTCATGCGTATCTTGTTGCAAGAACTTTGCCATGCTTGGCTGCAACTGGATGGCCTCATCAATTCGAGCATCCGAACCACGCTGATACGCACCAATAGCGATCAAGTCTTTATTTTGCTGATAAGTCGACCACACCTGACGAAAGCGGCGAATGTCCTGCTTATGCTCAGGCGTGATGATGTCATTCATGGCACGACTGACCGAGTGCTCAATATCGATGGCTGGAAAATGTCCTGCCTCGGCGAGCTGCCGCGACAGCACAATATGGCCATCGAGAATGGCTCGCGCAGAGTCAACAATAGGGTCTTGCTGATCATCACCTTCCGCAAGAACGGTGTAGAACGCGGTAATAGAACCCCCGCCCTCATCGCCATTACCGGCACGCTCAACCAATGCTGGTAAGCGCGCAAACACCGTTGGCGGATAACCTTTGGTGGCGGGCGGCTCACCGACTGCAAGTGAAATCTCACGCTGTGCCTGAGCAAAGCGCGTCAATGAGTCCATCAGCAATAAAACGTGTTTACCTTGATCGCGAAAATACTCAGCAATGGCTGTGGCCTGCCACGCCGCACGCAATCGCATTAAAGGCGAGTGATCGGCTGGTGTGGCAACGACCACGGCACGGCGCATATCCTCCGGGCCAAGAATATGATCAACAAACTCTTTGACCTCACGGCCTCGCTCACCAATGAGCGCAACCACAATCACTTCGGCTTCAGTATGGCGAGTCATCATACCCAAGAGCACAGACTTACCGACACCACTGCCAGCAAAAAGACCAATACGCTGACCACGCCCAACGCTGAGCAGGCTATTGATCGCGCCAATTCCCACATCAAGCGGTTCGCGAATAGGTTTGCGCTGCAATGGGTTGATGGGTGTAGATTGCAGCGAGCGTGTGCTGCTGCAGTTTAATGAGCCTTTACCATCGAGCGGATTACCAGCGGCGTCAATGACTCGGCCAAGCAGGCCATCACCAACCGGCACATTGGCGCTACGCGTTTGCGGTATCACCCGCGCATCGGGCATAACGCCGCGCATATCGCCGGTGGGCATTAATAAAATACGGTCACCAGAGAAGCCAACGACTTCAGTTTCCAGCCAATCGTGGTCAGCTGTTTGCACCATGCAATAACCACCGATGGGCACTTGGCAGCCAACGGCTTCAAGCATTAAACCAACCACACGCTTGAGCTTGCCTTCAACGACTGGCGCAGCGGGCTCATCGCCTAATTGGCGGCGGCGCTCACTCAGCCATTGCGACCAGCGCTCACTGGATGAGCTGCTCATGTCGCTGACTCACTGGGATGATCTTCACGAGCCTGGCCAACGAGCCGCTCAAACGTGCGCGCTAAACGAGTTTCAAAACGCTCATCTATATGCGTGTTTTCAGTACTAACTTCAACGCCGCCACGGCGTATATTCGGGCTTTCTAGCAGCTGCCACTGCGCCTCATCGGAGGTCAGCTGGCCTTGCACAAAGCGCAGATCATCTGGGTGTAAATGCACGCGAATACGACCACTGGCGGAAGGCAATAAAGCAATGGCCTCGCGTACGACCGTTAAGACGAGATCTGGGTGTAGCGAAATTTCATGCTGCGCGAGCTGCGCGGCAAGCGCCATGCTGAGGTCGAGCAACTGTGTTTGTACGCTGGTGTCCACTGCTGCTAATGGCTCAGCCAGCTGATCAAGCAAAGTCTGCCAGCGATGCATTTGCGCATCTAGTTCTTGCTTAGCGGCGGCTCGACCTTCACTTAGGCCCTGCTCCCACCCTTCGCGACGAGCAATATCGTGCAGCTCGGCCAATTTGGCCTCAGACATCAAGGAAGGCTCTTCAGCAAGCTCCAGGCTAGCCGCTGAGTGATCCACAAGAGGCATCTCCCAGCGGGCCCATGCAGCGTTGTCTTTACTGGACATAATCATCGCCGTTGCTACCAAGCGATATCGCACCTTCTTCAGCCATACGCCGTGCAATGGTCAAAATT
>CAXIBK010000079.1:0-9416 GCA_964022225.1 uncultured Paraperlucidibaca sp. | reverse complement strand
AATAGTGGAGCAAATAAGCCGTAATCTTGGAGTAGCGGCAGTAGAGGCGCGGCATGACCACTAGCAAATAGTTTTTGACACTCGTCGTAGAGGCGGTGTGATGACATCTCTTCAAGCAAGTGAGCCAAAGCTGGAATCGGCTTGGCGGTCGCTGGAGCAATGGTGAAGTTGAGTTTGGCGGCGAAGCGCACGGCACGCAGCATACGCACAGGGTCTTCACGATAACGGGTTTCAGGGTCGCCAATGAGGCGAATAACGCGTTGCTTTAGGTCGGCTGTGCCGTTGGCGAAGTCCCATAGTGAGAAGTCAGCAATGCGGTAATACACAGCATTAATGGTGAAGTCGCGGCGGGCGGCATCCTCTTCGATGCTGCCCCAGACGTTGTCGCGCAAGATGCGGCCATCAGCATTGGTGCGAGCGCTTTGGTCATCGCCATCAGCATGGTTAGCGCGAAAAGTGGCGACTTCAATGACTTCGCGGCCCCAGCGGACATGAGCTAAGCGGAAGCGGCGACCGATGATCTGACATTGACTACCAAACACTTGCTTAACGTCTTCCGGCTTAGCATTGGTGGCAATATCGAAGTCTTTAGGGGATAGGCCGAGCAAAACATCGCGTACGCCGCCACCAATGAGATAGGCATCGAAGCCACAATCTTGTAGGCGATACAGTGTTTTAACTGCAGCGGGACTGAGGTTTTTTCGAGAAATTGAGTGTTGGTCGCGTGGGATTACTACCGGCTTGAGCCGTGTCAGGTGCTTGCCCTGATTTCGCCAGCGATTTAGCCACTTCAACATACTTGCATCTCGAACCTTGTAAATAAGGAGCGCATGATAGCAGGTTGATATCCGGGTGTATGTTAGGGCTTGGTTTAGAACGCAAGGCGGGAGGGGTTACCTCCCGCGTACGCTGAACGGTGTGCGGTTTATGACCGTCTTATTATTTGGGCTTCTTTTATTATTTTTGCCCGAGCATCCTTGGCTTTTGCAGTCTCGCATCCTGGCGAGCGCTTTTTTTATAGAGCCGGTTACCCGACAAGCGGCTTATTTTTATTGTTCCGCAATTACATTAAGCAGGTACTGTGCCAACTTTTAATGGTTCTGGTTATTTCAGATAAATCATCAGCTTGTAATTTTGTCGGATATGAAAGTGTGCGTGGCATCAGACTAAAGTGTTACTTGCTGGTTTGGTTTGTGTAGTTAGGTAACGTAACGGTCGCAAGCATTTGGCGATCAACGGCGTCGCGGAATACCTAAGCGCTGGCGTCGCTCCCAGAGCGTTTTTCGGCTAATGCCAAGTTTTTGCGCCAGCTCTGTTTCTGACATTTGGTCCTGATGCTCTAAAACGAAGTGTTGAAAATAGTCTTCGAGGGATAGCCCAGTAGGCGGGTCGTCATCAACCTGCGCGTCTTGAGCTTGACGGGTAGAGTATGCGGACTCAATGGCTAATAAGCTGGGTGTAATAAACTCACTTTCGCTCAAAATAACGGCTCGCTCAATGGCATTTTCTAGCTCGCGAATATTGCCTGGCCAATGATATTGCGCCATTGCTTCCCGAGCTTCAGGAGTAAATGTCAGCGGCTTCGAGCCAACTCGCTCAATGGTTCGCGTTAATAGCTGATCCGCAATAGTGAGGATGTCGTCGCCGCGATCGCGCAGCGGCGGCAGTGATAACTCCATCACATTAAGGCGAAAAAATAAGTCTTCGCGAAACAGGCCTTCGCTTGCGAGCTGCTTTAAGTTGCGATGAGTGGCAGCAATTAGGCGCACATCGACCTTTCGCGTTTGCGTAGCACCAAGACGACGAACCTCTTTTTCTTGCAGCAGTCGCAATAAGCGCGCTTGTGCTTCTAATGGCAATTCGCCAATTTCATCGAGAAATAAAGAGCCACCATCAGCGGCCTCGACTAAGCCCTTGCGCAGGCCTTGAGCGCCGGTAAATGCGCCTTTTTCATGGCCAAATAATTCAGATTCAATTAATGACTCGGGGATGGCCGCGCAATTAACCGAGATTAGCGGTGCATCACGGCGTGGGCTTTGCTCATGCAATGCGCGTGCGACTAACTCTTTGCCGGTGCCAGATTCGCCTAAAATTAATACCGTGGTGTTGAGCGGGGCAACACGACTGATGCGCCGATGCATCTCTATCATTGCTGGGCAGTCGCCAATGATGCCGCTATCTGGCTTCGCTAAGGCTTGCTCGGCACGCAGGGCGCGATTTTGTCGGCGTAAACGCTGCTCGCGCAAAATACGATCGATGGTGATCAGCATGTCATCATGATCGAACGGCTTGGCAATATAGTCTGCGGCGCCCGCTTTCACAGCATCGACGGCTGAGCGAATGCTGGCGAAGCTAGTCATGATTAACACCGGCGTTTCACCTGCGCGTTCGATTAGTGCTGTGCCTGGTAGGCCAGGCAGGCGTAAATCAGAAATGATCAGGTCGTATAGGTCTGGGGATGACTGCGCTAAGGCCTCGTCGACACTGCCTGCTTCGGCAACTTCGTAGCCATTACGTTGCAATAGGCGCTTTAAGCCGCTACGGATTACCTGCTCATCATCGACGACTAAAATACTGCTCACGCGTTCATATCCTCATTGCGTTTAGTGGCCGGTAGGGTGATTTGCACAATCACACCGGTGCCTTGATCGTAATCGCGCTTATCGATTAACTGGATACGACCATCATGTGCCTCAATGATGCCATGAACTAGCGCTAAGCCTAGCCCTGTGCCATCCCCGAGCGCCTTGGTGGTGACAAAAGGCTCAAATAAGCGTTCGCGCAAATCGCCATCGGGCAGGCCATGCCCGAAATCTTCAATTTCAATGCGTAGTGATGGACCGTGTTGGCGCGCGCGCACCAGGACGCGGCCCGACTGCGTGCTGGCATCGCGGGCATTGCCGAGAAGGTTGATGAAAACTTGGCAAAGACGCTGAGCATCGCCATAGACGCCTAGGCTGCTGTCGATATGCACACGAAAATCAACTTGGCGCGCTTCTGGCGCAAGTTTGAGCAGATGTAACGATTCATTGACCACGGCAAGCAAGGGCACATTATCGAACTCACCACCGACATGATGCTCGCTGCGAGCAAAGCCAACTAAAGACTGCACGATACTAGTCACGCGTTTAGTTTGATCAAGAATGTCTTGCGCAGTCGCATGCACTTCATGATCAACAGTATGTTCTGCTTTAAGGTTTTGCGCTAAGCAGGCGATGCCCGTAATTGGATTGCCAATTTCATGGGCAACGCCGGCCGCTAGACGGCCAACGGCTGCTAAGCGTTCGCTATGGTGTAAGCGCGCTTCGAGTTGCTGTAGCGCGGTTATTTCCTCCATCACCAGCACTACACTGCCATCGGCATCGCCAATCATGGCGCGATGAAGATTAATCCAGCGCGTTTGACCATCTACGTTGAGGCGATGACGCGATTCTAGTGCGCCGGGTTGGTTAAGGAACTTAGTTAGTGTGTGGTTCCACGGCTCGGGAAGGCTGTTGAGCCGCGAGCCAATAACCTCAATGTCGGCGCAGCCGGTAATATCCATGATGGCGCGGTTCCAACTCAGCACCTCAAGGTCGCCCGCCAGCGTGCATACACCTAACGGTAGGTCATGCAGCGTTTGGCGATGAAAACGGCGCAAGGTATCGAGCTCGGCTGCGAGTCCAGAAAGTTTGTCGCGATATTCCTCTAAGCGTGACTCGATGAAGTGAATATCCTCCCCTGGGCTTTGCGGCACGATTTGTTGGGGTAGATGCTTGTCGAGCAACTCCATGGCCAGGCTTGGTCCCAATAAGCCAGACAGGTTGGCACCGAGTTGATCGCGTAGGCGGCGCAGTGCATAGGGGCGGCGTTCAGTGCTGGCCATATTGAGATCATGGCGCGCCATGCCAACTTCGCGTTCAGCGGTTAGTGGGCCAAGCGCAGGTGTTAGTGCAGTGACAAAGGCATCCACAGAGTCGGCAGCCAAGCTCCAGCGCACAGGGCTACTGAGGTTGTCGACAGAGCAGGCTTCGGCAACTTCGCGATCGGCAGCAGATTGTGGCTGTAATAGCGACACAACGACTAGCACGATGCCATTGCCTAAAGTGGCAATGATGCCCATGGCCTGCCAATGATCGAGTCGCGATGTAGTGATGATGCCGAGTAGCTTGCCGCTATTAAAGTCGGCCAAAAATAGTGATGGGATCACCAGCATGACTATCCAAATAGCCATGCCAAAGATCAAGCCGGTGAGCATGCCCGAGCGTGTGGCGCGCGGCCAAAACAGCAGAGCTAGCACGCTAGGTGCTAACTGCAAAATGGCAACGAATGAAAGCATCGACATTTCGGTACTGTCAGGCCGTAAATCGGGCAGCCAAGACAGCATAAAGGCCGCGAGCAGGATGAAGCCAATGAGGAAGCGACGCTGGCGTTGAGTTTCTAAGTAAAGTGCATCGTCGGTAGGCCATCCACGTAAAGGCAGGATGACATGATTTAGCGTCATATTGGCCAGCGCCAGCGTGGTGACAATTAATATGCCGCTTGATGATGCAAGTGCACCAATAAACAGCAGCAGAACTAGGGCTGGCGAGCGCGACTCGATAGCAACCCCGAGGCTGTAGAACTCAGGCAGATCCGCTAGGCCGATAGCCTGCCCAGCCCATAGAATGATGGGAATGCCCAATGCCATCACAAGCAAATACAACGGAAAGGCCCATGTGGCAGCCAGTAAGTTGCGCGGCTCGCGATTTTCCGTAAATGCCATGTGATAGAGGCAGGGCATAACTACTGATGCAAAGAAGAACACCAGCAATAGACTATGCCAGTAGCCTGCTTTTAGCGGTTGAAATAAGTTGCGTAATGCCTCGGGGTGATGACTAAGCCAGTCATTAACGCCTGCGCTACCACCAAGCACGCCGAAGTAGGCGTAGAGGCCAACTGCCGAGATGGCAATGAGCTTAATCACCGATTCGAGTGCTATCGCCACCACAAGGCCATCATTTTCCTGATGGCGACTCGATTTTGCTCCAGCGCCAAAAAGTGACGTAAAGCCGATGAGCATTACGCAAAATACTAAGCCCATGAGCTTGGTATTGGTGCCTCCAGTGAGTATGCGTGCGACTTCGCCAACGGTTTGCATTTGTGTGGTGAGCAATGGCATGACACCAATTAGCATGGCGATAGTTGCTAGTGTGCCGGCAGCTTGGCTGCGGTAGCGGAATGCGAGTAGGTCCGGCAAAGAGCTTAGTTGGTGGCTGCGTGCGAGTCGAAAAAGCGGCTGCAAAAATACCGGCGCCAAGAGGAATGCACCAGCTAGGCCAATATAAAACGTAAGAAAGTTGAAGCCGCTTTCGCGCGCGAATTGCACGGCGCCAAATAGGCCCCAAGTGCTGACAAAAACGCCTAATGACAAAACAAACACTGCTGGATGGCGCACCCAGCGTAAAGGAATCCAGCCATGCTCACTGGCGTAAGCGGCAAAAAATAAGAGCCCTAAATACGCGGTGGTTAGCGCAAATAGTAGGGTAGGACTAAAGATCATTTAAATCGCGGCTCCGTGCTACCCAATAGCCCAAGGCAATCAGTAGTGCCCAAATAGTGTAAGGGCGATACCATGCGCTGCCACCTTCGCTCCACCAATCAATGATCACGGGTGAGAGCAAATAGGCGCCGGCAACAAACAGTAAAATAAGGCGGTCAATATACACGCGAAGGCTCCGAAACGCAGCGATTGTGCGTGTTGGCACGGTATCAGCTTTAGCTCATTGGGCAAAGTCAGGGCTGCTTAATGTCACCAATTGGTAGTGCTGACTCATTCCAATGTGCCACGCTCCAGCCGATGATTTCATCGATAGACGCTTGGCGAAGCTCAGCTGGTGGCTGTTGAGCTAATAGCTTTAGCGCTAAAAAGACGTTCTCTGCGGCATGGTCGTTGTTTAGCGCGAGAGCATGGCTTTGTTTCGAGAGCTTTTGGCCAGTGCTGTTAACTAGTGTGGGGATATGTAGAAACTGTGGTCGTGCCCAGCCTAGGCTATCGGCCAGATGGCACTGGCGCGCGGTGTTGTCGAGCAAGTCGGTGCCGCGAACCACTTCGCTAATACCCATGTCATGATCATCCACAACTGTGGCGAGCTGATACGCCGGTAAGTCATCGCGCCGCCAAAGCACGGCATCGCCGCAACTTTGGCTGAGTAGCTCAGACAGCTCGCCGTGTAGGCGGTCATGATAGGTGCTTGCAGCGTCGGGCGATCGCAGACGCCAAGCAGCATCGTTAGCTTTAGGATGATGCTCGCCTTGTCGGCATGGACCTAGGCAATCCAACACTCCAGCTTCCGCGCGAGCGCTACGTGAGCAATCGCAGGCGTAGACTAGGTTTTTGGCAATGAGCTCGGCCAATACTTCCCGGTAGCGGTCAAGACGCTGATGCTGCCAAATAATATCGCCGTCCCAACGCAGACCATGCGCCTTGAGCGTGTTAATAAAACTGTCGGCAGCGCCAGCTTGTTCGCGAGGTGGGTCGATGGTGTCGATACGAAGTCGCCAGAGGCCGCCCTGATGTTTGGCGCTGGCATAGCTGCTGATGGCAGCAAGAAGCGATCCGAAGTGTAGCGGGCCGGTTGGCGAAGGCGCGAACCGGCCGATAACGCGGTTAACCACCAACCAGCTGCTTTTCCTTGATTTCTTGCAGGCTCTTACAATCGATGCACAGGGTTGCGGTGGGGCGAGCTTCTAGGCGGCGGATGCCGATTTCGATGCCGCAATCATCGCAGTAGCCGTAGTCATCTTTTTCGATGCGATCGAGCATTTGATCAATTTTCTTGATCAGTTTGCGCTCACGATCACGCGTGCGTAGTTCCAGAGAGAATTCTTCTTCTTGTGTGGCACGATCATTAGGGTCGGGCAGGCTGCCTGACTCATCTTTCATGTGGTGCACGGTGCGATCGACTTCTTGCATGAGCTCATTTTTCCATGAAATTAAAATTTCACGAAAATGCTGGCGCTGGGGTGCTCCCAGGTAGTCTTCACCTTTAGCTTCTTGATACGGCTCAACGCCGTGGATGAGAGCAATACCAGTTGGTTTTTTCTTAGTTTTGGTGGCCGCAATAGCCTTTTTTTCAGTAGTGCGGGTAGGCATGGTTCTTTCTCACGCAGATAATCGCTCTCTATAGCAGAGCCTTGACAGGGGCGCAAACAAAACAGCTTTATTTGCGCGTTAACAAACTATTGTTCGATTAATTCGATGAATCCGTCCTCTATTTGGATGGGAGCGCTGAGTAACGACTCTCCTTGGCAAGGACCGCTGACACAAAGGCCATCTTCCACTTGAAACAACGCGCCATGGTTGCTGCAAATGAGAAAGTAATTCTCACTGTCCATGAATTCGTCGGGGTTAAATTCGAGATTAATGCCGAGATGTGGGCAGCTGTTGTGATATGCGTAGGTTTGGCCATCGCGGCTGACCACAATGACTTCGCCTGCCGGCGAGCGAAAGGCGCGCGCTTCATTCTCAATTAAATCGGCGTTGGCGCATAAACGAAAACCCATTGCTCCTCCTAATCAGCGCTGAGCAGCGCGCGATATTGTTCAATACTCAAACGCGGGCCAAATTGCGACACTACTTGCGCGGCAGTGCGCATGGCCAAACGTGCACAGTCTTCCAGCTTCCAGCCTTGGCTTAAACCATACAGCACCGCGCCGGCAAAGCTGTCGCCAGCGCCGAGGGTGTCGACCGGCGTGGCGGGGCAGGCGGGCAGTTCGAGCACGCTGGTTTGGGTCCAGACCCAAGCGCCATTTTTGCCACAGGTAATGATGCCGCGCTCAGCCACACCGCGTAGCGCCGTCAGGGCTTGGTCAAGGTCATTGCAGCCGGCGAAGCCACGGGCCTCATCTTCATTGCAGAAGAGTAAATCGACGCCATCGGCCAATAGTGTTTTCAGCTGCGGCAGGAAGTATTGCACCATGGCAGGATCAGAAAACGTTAGCGCGCGTTTAACACCAGCGGCTCTCGCCAGCTCATGCGCATGTGCAACAGCATCACGAGCTGAATCGGATGTGCATAAATAGCCTTCGATATACAGCCACTTGCTGTCTTGCAGCGCTTCCGGGTCTAGCTCAGCGCGTGAAACTTCGGCGGTAATGCCCAGGTAAGTGTTCATGGTGCGATCGGTATCTGGCGTGACCATCACTACGCAGGTGCCGGTGACACCATCGGGACGGATTTCGCCAAGATTGGTACTGACATCGGCGGCGAGTAAATCATCGCGATAGAGTGTGCCGAGCGCGTCATTGGCAACCTTGCAGTGATAAAAGCAGCGCGCGCCCATGGCGCTGGCAGCGATGATGCTATTGGCAGCCGAGCCACCGCTGGCCTGCTTTAGGCGCGGCGTATTCGCGTCAAGAGCGCTCAGTAGCGAGGCTTGAGCATCGGCTTCAGCCAAGGTCATCACGCCTTTTTCAATGCCATGCTGGCTTAAAAAGGCCTCATCGACAGCGTACTCGAGGTCGACTAGGGCATTGCCAATGGCATAAATATCGAAGCGGCGGCTCATGGCGATCTCATTAGTTCAGTGAATTTCAGCGCGCATTATAGAGATGCTCACGCTTTCTGCCAGATGACAGTGTTTCCGCTGCTGCGCTGGCATGAGTACAATGCGACTTATTCTATTGTTGTGGATGTTCTGCGTGGCCAAAACTCCAGCTTCTAGCGGGCGCTTAAAAACAGCGGCTGTCTTAGTTTTTATGTTGATCACCTTAATCGGAGTCGTCGGTGGCGGCGCCTATGTCATGCATCTAGATAGCATTGTGCGTGAGAAGTTTGAGGGCAAGCGTTGGGCGATTCCAGCCCGTGTTTATGCGCGTCCATTGCTGCTTACTAAAGGCGAGCAGCTGTCGCAGCAAAGCGTGGAGGATGAGCTGCGCTTGTTGAATTATCGGCGTCTCTCTGGTGCACCGTCTTCTGGCACTTACGATGTTGATGGCAATACGTTGTATATCCACACTCGCGGTTTTGCCTTTGGCGACAGCCGCGAGCCCAGCCAATTATTACGCATTCGTTTTCAGCAAAATCGCTTGGTGGAGCTTGCCAGCACACGCGTTGGTCAGCGCGGAAGTGTGCGTCTGGAGCCCTTGGTAATTGGCGGTATTTATCCTAGTCAAAACGAAGATCGCATTCTGATTCAGCTAAAAGAAGCGCCACCACACCTAGTGGATGCACTTCTGGCCACAGAAGATCAGCGCTTTTATCATCATGAGGGTGTAGACTTTAGAGGCATTGCTCGAGCTGCTGTGGCAGTGATAAGCACGGGGCGCAAGGTGCAAGGCGCGAGCACAATTACCATGCAAGTGGCAAGAAATTTCTTTTTATCGCGCAAGAAAAGTTATCTAAGAAAAATCAATGAGATTTTGTTGGCCATCAAAATTGAGCATACGCTGAGTAA
>CAXIBK010000078.1:0-9599 GCA_964022225.1 uncultured Paraperlucidibaca sp. | reverse complement strand
GCTTCCGCACTCGCCAATTCAACCCCACAGCCGCTGCGCTCGATTCATTAGGTGTGTCGACCATTATTCGTAATGGCAAGGTCGATATGCCGGCGAGTTACGAAACAGTGCGCAAAACCATCCAAACTTTCGCATCACCAGCCGCCAGCAAACTAATGGTTAGGGATCGTTATGAGGTCGCGGGCATCATTCCATTTGGCACCGCGTATCCTGTGGTTAATGACCGTAAAATCAATACGGTTGAAGCACTGGCTGGTAAGCGTATTGCCTCGTTTGATTACGACAAAGCGCAGGCCATCATGATTCAGAAAATTGGCGCGCAACCAGTTTCTGCTGACATCACTAACTTTGCCGGCAAATTTAACAATGGCTCTGTGGACTTTATCGCCGCGCCAGCCATGGCTTATCGCCCACTAGAACTTTACCGCGGCATTGGCACAAAAGGCGCAATAAACCGTTTTCCAATTCTTATTTTGACTTATCAAATTATTATCAATGAGACCAAGTTTCCCGAAGGCTTTGGCTTGAAGTCACGTCAATATTGGTTGGGCCAATTTAATCGTGCGATGTCGCTCATCAATAAGGCGGAAAAAGACATTCCTGCGGCGACTTGGGGCGATTTAAGTTCAGAGAATATGGTCAAGTACACCATCATGCTGCGCGACTCTCGCATAGCGATTGCCGAGCAGGGCATCTATGACAAGCCAGGCTTGAAAATCATCAAGCGCGTTCGCTGCAGCATTAATTCGGCGGACTCAGAATGCAGCGCCAACACCGAAAACTGGTAAGCAGTAATCAGTTCAAGCTTATTGCATAGTGCCTAGTTGGCCGGTAGCAAACGTGAGGCTGACCAGTGCTGACATAGCGGCGCTATAGGCGTCACTAGCGGCGTTCTCTGCAGAAAGTAGCGCGGAGGCCGCCGTGGTGGCTGCCGTGACTGAGCCTATGCCCTTGCGGTACATAGCAGTTGCTGCATCAAGGCTAACTTGTGATGCAGCAAGCACTTCTTTAGCAGCTTCATAGGCTGCAAGGCTGCTGGTGACTTCATTGTGGGCGAGGGCTACTTGGCGAATGGCCTCAAGCCGTATTTTTGATAATGCAGCGCTGGCCTTTTCAGCCGTGGCTTGGGCTTGACGCACTGTCGATGAGCGCCAAGCGCCATCATAAAGTGGAATATTGATACCAATGAGCGCAACTAGGCCTGTGCGTTCTCCTGAGGCATTAAACGTCGGCGTGGTTGGTCCTATGGCAGGCGTTGCTGAGAGGCCGAGGTCATTGTCGCCATAAGTTCCTGAAGCAGCGCCAAAGATATTTGGCTTGAAGTTAGCCTGCGCAGCTTTTACGGCGGCAGCAGCGGCTTGTTCGGCCGCATAAGCAGATAGCACTTCGGGGCGGCTTGCCACGGCATTCATCACAGCAGCATCAGAAAGTGCTGGCACATCTTTTGGCAGTGGCTTGTTCGGCAACGAGGCAACTTTTAGCGTGCTTAATGGTGATATGCCGATGATCGCTAATAAAGCCTGCTCTGCGTTGCGTAATTCACCGTCTGCTTTAGCAGCGGCGAAATGGGCCTGAGCACTGGCTTGGCGCGCCTGCGCTTTTTCCATGACTGTGCCAATGCCGCGCTTATAGCGATCGATGGCGGCAGCCTCTACTTCCGCCGCATTTTTCACCAATTGCGCATTAGATTTTGCCCTATGCTGTGCTGCAGCATAGCGATAATAGGCCAAGCTCACTTCGTAAATGATGCGTTGATGGGTGCCATTAAAAGATACATTGGCGGCGATAGCGGCTTGTTGCGCGGCCTCAGAAACGGCATCGCGCTTACCGAAATCGTAGAGTAGCCAGGTGAGTGTTAGCGAGGCGAGTGTGCCCGATGCATTAATGCGATTACTTGCGCCTAGGCCATATGCAGCGGCGCTACTATCGGAGCGAGTGAGGGCGCCAATGACGCTAGCGCTGACCTGCGGCAAATACGTGCTGTGCACGGCATCGATGGCGCTGGCGGCGTGCTTTGCCGATGCCCAAGCGATGCGCGTGTCGGGGTTGTTTAACTGTGCTAAATCGATCAGCTCGGGCAATGTGTAGTGGTGCTTTGGGTCGATGTCAGCACTAATAGGCATTGCCGTGAGTGCTTGGTTGCTTGGTAATACAAAGGTCGACTGCGTGGCAGTTGGCGCGGCATCTAACGTGATGTTGCCGCGCGCATCGCTAGCCGCCTGCCAAGGTTGAGAGGATGAACTTGGCACGGCGTTGCTTGGGCTATTGGCACAGCCAGCCACGACAGCAATGGGCAGCAGCAAGAGACTATTGAGCAGGATTTTCATGAGCATTTTCACGTAATGGTGTGATGGCAATGATTCGGCTCTGTGGACGCCTAGCAACAGTAACTACTGAGGCAGAAGTAGGTCTTGCGTGAATCGCTTGCTCACACAAGAGCATGCCAATGCGCGCTAATAGTGGCTCGTAGTTTTTGCTTTGTGGCGTCGGTGCCGCCGGGAAAAAGCGCTCGTAACGCAGTCGCCAAAAGCCATCACGCAAGCGGCCAAGTTCACTTTGGCATTCGGCAATAAGTCGTAATGAGGCTTGCTGGCCGCCGCGCCGAATATTGCGCAAGGATTTTATTAGCTGTCGTAAGTCCCTGTGTAGCTGAGGTCGTAAGCTGATGGGCCAGAGGCGGGTGGCGACAATGTAGACGACAAGGTTGCCGAGCAAAATGCCAATCACGCGATCGCGCGCTAACGTCATATCGAATGACGGTCCTGCACCTTGGATGACGCAAAGAAAGAAGGCGAAAGCCATCTGGAAGCCGATATATGACACGCGGGCATTACCGGCAGCTAGCCATGAAGCTAGTAAAGTGCCGATAAAAACCAAGCTGAGATAAGCGGGTAAAGTCGATATCGAGGGCAGGATAAAAACCATAACCATCAGACCTAAGGTGGCTCCAAGTAGGCAGCCGATGATGCGCAACATGAGCTTTTCGACGCTATCGGCAACAGTGGCTAGTGACACGATATAGCAGGTGAGCATGCTGGTGTGGATGCCGGGCCAATGCAGCAAGGTGTATATGAAGTAGCAAATCATCGCGGCTAATGTGGTTTTTACTGCGTATTGCCAATGCACGGGAGCAGTCCAAGCATCTTTCGCCATAAAGCTAGATTTTGGTTTTGCTACTGGTGGCTGTGGCATGTCTTTAGGCTGAGCAAATTGCTTAATAGCAGAGGTTATGGCCAATGCTGCCTGCTGAATGCCTTGCGATTCTGCACTTAAGTCGTGAGTCGTGACATCAATATTAATTGGATAAGCGCCGCTGTTTAGCACAGCAGCCATAGCCTCAAGTTGTTCGGCTAATGCTTGTAGCTGAGGCTGATCAGCTACATCCGAGTTATAAGCGACAACGGCGGAGAGTAGCTCAACGCTAGAGTCTACGGCCCATCGCAGCGCGGCCATATCGTCAGCAGCTGTGCTTTGCTCAATCGCCATACGGCTTAAGCCATTTTGCAGTTCGACATCATCGGTTTGCAGAGAATTGATGAGCAAATGGCTACCACTTTCGCCGCGCAATACTGCTGCCGCCGACATTAATCGTCGCGCCAGAATATGCTCAACGAGTCTGCGTGGTGATGGCGCAAAAACGATGTTGTAAAGCACGGTAATGCCAGCAGGTATGGCGACAAAAAGCCAAGCATAAAGCAGGCCGCGAGTGAGCAGTTCGGTCAATGGCGACGAGCCCATCAGGTCTAGAGAAAATGCTAAAACCAATGTCAGAATGCCGCCCAAAGGCTTGATTTTGCTAGCCGAAGTGAAAAATAACACCAGTAGCGAAATCATTATCATGCTGGCAAGACGCCAATAGGGATGCTCAAGCAGTATCTGGGTCAGGCTAAAAATGATGCCGATGATTACTGTTGCAACAACGGTCATCGCCAAGCAAAGCATAACGGAGGTTGTGCGCTCGCTGCGGTTAATAAAGTAAACAATATAAGCCACGATGGCCGGCTCGGGCGTGTGGTAGTAGCACGTTGCCCACGTTACCAACGTGCAAATAACCGTTAGTCGAATGGTCAGCTCGACTCGGCTGGGCGCGGGGTGAGTGAGTGCGAAGAGCCAAGGCATCTGAGCCTTAGCGGCAGGCAGCGCCATGCTTCATTTCAACAATGGCACTGGCGCCTAGTCTGAGCATGCCCTCAGGAGGATCAATGATGTGAATGCGCACCGGAAAGCGCTGAGCCACATGCACCCAATTCAGCGATGCCTTGATATAGGGCACCGAGCGCGGCAACTTGATGCTGTCATCCGACAGCACGCCCCAGCCGATACTTTGCACCACGCCTTTTAGTGCCGTTCGGCGGTCAATCATTGAAAACACCGTGGCGCAGTCGCCTTCAGTGATATTTTTCAGTTCGGTTTCACGCAAGTTGGCGACCGCAAACCATTCTTCTGTATTGACCAGCGTAAAGAGCGATTGTGATGGCATTATGACCTCGCCAGTAGACACGCTGAGGCCAGTAACTCGGCCGTTATGTGGCGCGATGACTTCTGTGCTCTCTAATGCGCGCTGGGCATTGGCCAAGGCCGCTTGTGCCGCACGCAGAGCAGCCGTCGCTGAGTCGAGAGTGCCTATTGCATTTTTAGCCGCAATCTCTTGCTCTTGCGCCTGCCGTAAAGACGTTTGCGCACCGAGCAGAGCGATCTGTGATTGGTCATGTTGTTGCAGCGGCACATAGCCTTTTTCTGCTAATGGCCGCAGGCGCTTTTCACTGCGCTCGGCTAAGCCTAGGTTTGTTTCAGCACGTTGGCGTTGCTCGGTGGCAATGAGCGCGCTCGAGGTTTGCGTGGCCAGCGCACGTTTCTGCGCCGCTAGCGCCGCCTGTGCCACTTCAACATTGGCCTCGGCTTGCTCTACCGCATTTTGATACGCCACAGGGTCGACTTTAAAGAGTAGGTCACCGCGCTTGACCAAGTCATTTTCTTTGATGGGTAAGTCAGTGATGCGGCCGCCAACGACAGCGGCAATATGCACCACTTCGGCATCGACGGTAGCATCTTCTGATGTGGTGCTAGCGTTCAGCAGCAAGTAGGCGAGCAGACCAACGGCAATGGCTATGACGATTGCAGCGATAACAATCTGTTTGCGAGAGCGCTTGCTTCGGCCAGCAGCATCCATTGCTAAACTCCCTTCCAGATGATCCATATTAGCGCGGCGAATATCGCACCAAGAGCGCCGCACACAAGCAGCTGCATCGGTAGCTTATTGTTGTATGGCGTGAGCATCAAGACAATGCGCGCGCCTAGCGCTACGGCGACACCGATGACGCAGCAAATGAGCCAAGCAGGAAAATAAGAGCCGGCTATGACCAGCGCGGGAGCACTGGAACAGCCGGCAATCGAGATGCTGAGGAGGGCGCTACCAGTTAGCTTTACTGTTGAGTATTGACTAGTAGACAGCATAGATTGTTCTCAGCGAGTGTTAAGCGGTGGCGCGATTAACAGTGTCTGCTTACTGAAGGGCCTTGTCGATATAGGGGCCTTGGGGCACGCGAAGTGAGACTGCACCATTGGCCGTACGAGTGAGTGGAAGGTAGTTTGGTTTCGCCTTGGTTGCCATCGCGGTCACCGCCATAACAACCACATCTACTGCTAGGTTGCCCGACGAATTGTTCTGCTGCGGCGAATACAGCATGGTTTGCTTGTCTTTCCACAGGCTTTCACCGTTACGGCCATCCTTAATTTCATAATCAAAATCGACAGTGACCGTGGTGTTTAGCACAGCGTATCGCGCATCCCAACGATTGATCGTGACGTACATAATGGCATCTGCACCAAATAGATTGCCGAGAATGGTCGGGTCGGCGCGATGTGCAAGATCTGCATCGGCCATGCCCTCGGCATCCATCACAGATTTCACGGCATTTACCGGGAAGACATAAAAACCACGATTGGCAAATGGCACTGCAATAGTGCTGAGGAAGTAGTTTGGTGCCTCAACGTCATTACTTTTATTGACCACGGGCAGAATCAAAATCGATCGAGGCGCTGCTTTATTAAAGGCTGAGTAGTCGCGCGGAGCTGGCTTAGCGGCGCAACCTGCTAATAGCGCGATGGCTAACGTTGCAGAAACTAGGCGGATCATTTGTTAGCTCCGGAGGCGTTATTAGCTTGCACCGCTGATTTGTAGAGTGTGTCCATGAATTGAGTCGATTCAGGCCATAGCGCTTTTTCTTTGTTGAAATAAAACGCTGCTTTACGCGGCATGCCTGCTTCAAGCATCAAGTAGCCGTATTCGGCATAAAGCCCAGGTGGGACACGATTAATTTTTTCAGCTTTTTTGATGTCTTTTTCGAGGGCGCTAGAGAGTTCTAAAGACTTTGTTGGATCGGCGTAATGGTCATAAAGCTTCTGTTCATAATCGCCCCAAGCATAGCCGCGCTGTGTAGCGCAGCCAGTGGCCGTTAACATTAGTAGTGCGATGATGCTGGCGCGAATCATTCGGTAACTCCAGCGGATAAAGTTTTACGAAGGCCTTCGCCGAGGTAGATTTTTTCGCTGATTAACGAGCGGCCGTTATAGTTAACTTCTACCTGATGCGTGCCTGGTGATAGCACGATGGCATGCTTGCCAGATGCGATCGCGCCAGCGTCACCGACAGTAATGCCATCGATAATGAGCATGCTGCCGTTGGGTGCGTTACTGATGGAGAGTGTAGGTCGTAAATCCACTGACTGAACCTGTGTCACTGGCATTGAGCAAGCGGCTATAGTCATGGCAAAGGCTAGAATAAGCAGGCGTTTCATTTCACTTCCCCTACAAATAAATCAGTGCTTGTGCTTGTGCTTGGAATACTGCCAGCGATGACCGTTGCCTGTGAGCCTTCATTGGTTTCGTTATCACCAAATTGTGAGGCGACTTGGAGCTTGGCAATTAGCGTGGCAGGTAGCTCAATATCAAAGCCGCTTTGTGCTGAAGTGACCGTTTTCCCTTTGCGATAAACCGCTAAGGTGTCGCCAATTTGAATGCCTTGACGAGCAGCGCCTGAGATGAAAACAGCGCCATCTTGAACACTTAAGATGTCAGTGCGCCAGGGCTTCTCTTTTAGCTTTTGAATCAGTGAGTTTTGTACTTCACTAATGGCTGCGCCAATGGCGCGATCATTCAGCGAGTCATCGTAGTCCGACTTACTGCCATAGCCCGCGATGCTGCCAGACTCGGTGCTTGCAGAGCCTGCACCGGTGGCTGAAAAGTAGACTTGGCCTGTTTTTGCATTCACTAAACGCAGTTCAACTTTGGCGCGTGCAACTTGTGTTTTGGTTTGGCTTAAAAAGCCAGTAGTGCCTTGGGTTGTGCGGCCAAACTCAGTAACCGAGCCTAGGATAAGCGTATCAACTCCGACCAGTTTGGTTGGCCCTGAAATAGCGGCTTCGCGCTCTAACTTGGCAATATCTGGGCGCTCAAAAACGACGAACTGGCCTGAATCTACCAGGCGTGTTGAGAGCATGTCAGATGCTTGTTTGCCGAGTGGATCCATTTCGCCATCGCGTAAAAAGGTTTTGCCGTAGCGCGTTTCGTTGGTAAAGCGACCAATAGCGACTTTGCGTTTAAATACTTTTTGCTTGGGCACAGATGCTTGTTGAGCTTGCTGAATAGCAGCAGATGTATTGGTGGGTAATTCAATAACCCGTGGTGGGTTGGATACTGTTGCACAGCCGGCAATAACGAGCGGGATGCCGACGGCAAGAAGAGAGATCTTACGCATGATCGTGCCTCAGGTTAGCGATTTAATAGTCTTGTTCAGAGGTGTATTGAACTGAGACGTGTCCGCTGGATGAGCCTGAGGCCTAATAAAGCAGTGCATCAATGCGCTTCTAATCAAACAGTCCGTGTTCAGAATGCATTCTACGAAAGTTAGGGGATTATTGGAACTAGCGCTGTTGCAGGATTTTCCCCACCACGGTGCTACCAGCAATAAACGGCTTGCCAGCGAGCGAAATCAGGTCGCCATTGCGCGGGACAATGCCATCCATGCCCAATCCACGACCGACCTGCATATGCGCCTCTTGATGCCGAGTCTCGCCATGCACGGGCAGCAAATAGCGCGGCTTCAGCCAGCCATAAAGCGTGGTTAAGTCTTCTACTGGCGGATGGCCAGAGGCGTGCAGGGCATCATCGTCAATAATGTGAACACCAAGATCACGCAAGCGCTGGCATAGCTGCTCTAACGCCTGTTCGTGGCCTGGTATCACGCGTGATGAAAAAAGTACGGTATCGCCCGCTTGTAGCGCAAACGCGGGATGATTGCCCATGCTCAAGCGCACCAAGGCAGAGCCTGGCTCAGCTTGGCTGCCAGTAGCCATCCAGCATTGTTGTTCGCGCGGTAAAAAACCTAGCTCCCAATTTGGTAGTAGCTGCGTGTCGGTGTCTAAATAGCCACTGGCACGGCTGGCGCCAACATGTGTTGCGATGCTGCGGCCAAGCACGCCGCTATAGCGATCAACACGATCGGCGGCGGCAACAATGCTGTGCATACGCGCCACATTGCTGGCGAAACACACCACCACAAGACGGCCGCTGGCAGTTTTCATTGCCTTCGCCAAGCTCTGCGCGACTTCTTGTTCAGAGCGACTCGAGCCCGCCACAGTGGCATTGGTTGAGTCGCCAATAACAACATCTACGCCGGCACGCCCCAGCTGTTGCAGCGCGGCCTGTGCAGTCAATGGACCGACCATGGGCTGCGCGTCGAGCTTCCAGTCGCCGCTGTGGTAGAGGCGTTTGCCAGCGACTTCAAGGCAAATAGCTTGCGCCTCGGGAATGGAGTGGGTGACGGGCAGCCATTGCGCGCTAAACGGGCCAATACTCACGGTTTGCATGGGCTTAACCATGATTTGTCGTGGCCCATTTTCATTCGGATTAAGCTTGGCACTGATTAGTCTGTGCGTATGAGCCGTGGCATAAATCGGGCAATGAAGCTGGCGCCATAAAGCAGGAATCGCGCCGATGTGATCTTCATGCCCATGCGTGATCAATAATGCTTCAATGCGAATATCGAGCTTGTCTAAGGCCGCTAAGCTAGGCACCGAGACTTCGGTGATGCCGGCCTCATTGCTGTTCATAGCCATGCCGCAATCGACGGCTATCCACACACCTGCGCTGCCATAAAGGGTGAGATTGGCGCCAAATTCGCCACAGCCGCCAAGTGCCAGCATCCATGGGCCAATGTCTTGATGAATATGATGGTAGCGCGGTGATGGCGGCATTTAGCGATTCTTTGCAGCTGCTTCGGAGGGCGCTATTGTGCCTTGTGTTGGCTCAATTATGTTTTATTTACTCATCGGTATACTAAGATGAACACATAAGCGCCTTTTAAACTGTCATCTCTCAGCTTAATCGGGAATAATCAGACATAATTCGGTTTTGTAGGACAATGCACATGTTGAAGGTTGGAGTAGTTCTCGGTTTATCTGCTGTCATCATGGCTTGTTCGCAGGCGCCTGCGCCTAGCGAAGACAATTCGCCTTGGGTGAAAACTCAAAAAATTCAAAGCGGTGATGGCATTGCGCTATCACTGACTGGCATTGTGCGCGCGAAGGTTGAATCGCCGG
>CAXIBK010000077.1:0-9776 GCA_964022225.1 uncultured Paraperlucidibaca sp. | reverse complement strand
GTGATCGACTTACTGTGCCCATTTGCCAAAGGCGGCAAGGTCGGCCTGTTCGGCGGCGCCGGTGTAGGTAAAACAGTGAACATGATGGAGTTGATTAACAACATCGCTAAAGCGCACAGCGGTTTGTCTGTGTTCGCTGGTGTGGGTGAGCGTACTCGTGAAGGTAACGACTTCTATCATGAAATGAAAGACTCGGGCGTTCTCGACAAAGTGGCCATGGTTTACGGTCAGATGAACGAGCCACCCGGCAACCGTCTACGCGTAGCGTTGACCGGCCTGACCATGGCTGAGTACTTCCGCGACGAGAAAGACGAAGCCACCGGCAAAGGCCGCGACGTATTGCTATTCGTTGACAATATTTACCGTTACACACTGGCTGGTACTGAAGTATCCGCACTGTTGGGTCGTATGCCATCGGCTGTGGGCTACCAGCCAACGCTGGCTGAAGAGATGGGCGTTCTGCAAGAGCGTATCACGTCGACTAAGAATGGTTCGATTACATCGATCCAAGCCGTATACGTTCCTGCCGATGACTTGACTGACCCATCGCCAGCAACAACGTTTGCTCACTTAGACGCCACTGTCGTGTTGTCGCGTGACATCGCCTCGCTAGGTATTTACCCAGCGGTTGACCCGCTCGACTCGACTTCACGTCAGCTCGATCCACTGGTCGTTGGTGATGAACATTACGAAATCGCTCGTGGTGTGCAGAACGTGTTGCAGCGTTATAAAGAATTGAAAGACATCATCGCGATTTTGGGTATGGATGAGTTGTCGGAAGAAGACAAATTGGTCGTCTACCGCGCTCGTAAAATCCAACGTTTCTTGTCGCAGCCTTTCCACGTCGCCGAAGTATTCACCGGTGCACCTGGTAAGTATGTGTCGCTAAAAGAAACTATCCGTGGCTTTAAGGGTATCTTGGCTGGTGACTACGACAACATGCCAGAACAGGCGTTCTACATGGTCGGTGGTATCGAAGAAGCCGTTGAGAAATCCAAAAAGCTGTAAGTTGCTAAGGCCTGTGGCTTAATCGCGCAGGCTTAGGAGTAAGACATGGCGAAAACGATTCATTGCGATATCGTCAGTGCTAAAGAGTCGATTTTTGCTGGCGCCGCGACCTTGGTCGTTGCGCATGGCACGCTCGGTGATGTCGGCATTACCCCTGGTCATGCCCCGTTGCTGTCGCAGCTGGCTCCAGGTCCAGTGCGCATCATGAGCGAAGCGGGTGACGAACTCGTGTATTACGTATCGGGTGGTGTAATTGAAGTGCAGCCCAATGTAGTCACGATTTTGGCCGACACCGCTTTGCGTGCTGCTGATATGGATGAGGCTGCGGCCTTAGAAGCACGTAAGCATGCACAAGAAGCGCTGACTAATCAGAAGAGTGAGATGGACACTTCAGTGGCTCTTGCTTCTCTAGCTGAGGCGGCTGCACAGCTGCGCACATTGCAAGCGATGAAAAATCGCAGCGGTCGTGGCTAAGTTCGCAAAGCGTAATTAGCAAAATAAAAAAAGACAGCTCAGGCTGTCTTTTTTTATGCCTGAGAAAATACGATGGAAGTGGCCTGCGTTCAGGCTCGCAGGTTGTGATAATCCGTGCTAAAACTCTAAACACAATTACAACATATAGACGTTGGAGTGCCACGTGAAAACGGTGATGCAAGTACTGCAAGGAAAATCAAATCAAGCTACTTACACCATTACGCCGCAAGCGACGGTGCTCGAGGCAATTAGCCTAATGGCCGATAAAGGTATTGGCGCATTGATCGTGGCTGAAGGTGAGCGCATGGTTGGTATTGTCAGTGAACGTGATTATGCGCGGAAAGTCGTGCTTATGGAGCGATCGTCATATAACACTCTGGTTCGCGACATTATGACCAGTGCCGTATTGGCGGTAACAGCTGACGAAACGACGGAGCGTTGTATGGCAATAATGACCGAAAAGCGTATGCGTCATTTACCAGTGCTTAGCGGTGACAACATCATTGGTATCGTATCTATTGGTGACTTGGTGAAAGAAGTGATTTCGGAGCAGCAGCAAATCATTGAGCACTTAGAACAATATATTCGCGGAGAGTAGTCGACAAAAAGCTTCGCGATATCAAGTTTTAACATTCAATAACGGAGTAATTAAGGCAGCTAGGGCGTTTCGTATGGTGGCAGAAGGGTCGATGTGCATTAATGGATCCGAGCGCTTGCAGGCTCTACAGTAAATTTAAGTAGTTCGTGTAAAATGCCCGCCATTGCAGTAACAGAACAGTTGGTAACATGGCATTACAGGTCGTTATTCTAGCCGCAGGCAAAGGCACACGTATGCGCTCAGCACTGCCTAAGGTCATGCAGCCTTTAGCAGGCAAGCCCTTATTGGCCCACGTATTAGATGCCAGCCGAGCACTCGGAGCGGAACGCCCCATTGTGGTCTATGGCCATGGTGGCGATGTTGTGCAGAATGCCTTTGCCAACGACGCTATTGATTGGGTTTTACAAGCCGAACAAAAAGGCACAGGCCATGCGGTGCTGGTGGCTCTGCCAGTACTTGCGCAAGAAGGCAGCACGCTGATTTTATATGGCGATGTACCGTTACTTTCCGTTAGCACATTGCAGCGCTTACTGGCCGTTTGCGATGGTAAAAATGATCTCGGCCTGCTTACTGTAACGCTAGATAATCCCACCGGTTATGGCCGTATTGTGAGGGAGGCTGGCAAGGTATCGCGCATCGTTGAGCAGAAAGACGCAAATGCTGAAGAGTTACTCATAAAAGAAGTAAACACCGGCATTTTATGCGTACCCAATGCTTTATTGCATAAATGGCTACCTGAGTTGCGCAATGCCAATTCGCAAGGCGAATACTATTTAACAGACTTGATTGGTATGGCTACCGCAGATGGCGTGACGGTGACCGCTGTACATCCAGACACGCCGTGGGAAGTGGAAGGTGTAAATGACAAGCTGCAATTGGCGACTCTCGAGCGCGTATGGCAGCGTGCACAGGCAGATGCTTTGCTACGTGCTGGAGTGACCATAATTGACCCTGCGCGTGTGGATATTCGCGGCGAGTTGGAGCATGGCCAGGATGTGCTGATTGAACCAAATGTGCAGATCAATGGCAGAGTTGTGCTTGGCGATGGTGTACAAGTGGGCATAGGCTCGGTGCTAAGTAATTGCGAAATTGCCTCAGAAACCATTATTAAGCCCTATAGCATCATCGACTCAGCAAGCATTGGTGAGCGCGCACAAATTGGCCCGTTCGCGCGCATCCGTCCAGGTAGCGATTTGGGCGCAGATGTACGTATTGGTAACTTTGTTGAAACCAAAGCCACGCGCATGGGTGCTGGCTCAAAGGCCAACCATCTCACCTATTTAGGTGATGCAGTGATTGGCAGTGGCTCAAATATTGGCGCAGGTACGATTACCTGCAATTACGACGGCGCAAATAAGCACCTAACCACGATCGGTGACAATGTATTTATTGGTAGCAATAACTCCTTAGTGGCGCCCGTAGAAATCTCTTCAAATGCGACCACGGGTGCAGGCTCAACTATTACTAAGTCAGTGGCTGAAGCAACACTGGCGGTGAGTCGCGCTAAACAAATCACTCTGGATGGTTGGCAGCGCCCGACTAAAAACACGACAAAATAAGGATATCGGTATGTGCGGAATTGTAGGTGCGATTGGCGAGCGTAATGTCGCTGAGGTTTTGATCGAAGGCTTGCGCCGCCTCGAGTACCGCGGCTATGACTCCGCTGGCCTAGCCGTCATCCACGACGGGGACATTGTTCGTGAGCGAGAAATGGGCAAGGTGCAGGCGCTCGCCGATGTGAGCGCCAATGTACATGGCCATTTGGGCATAGCTCATACACGTTGGGCCACCCACGGTGCGCCGACGCAAGACAACGCACACCCTCATCGCTCCGGTGATATTGCTGTGGTGCACAACGGTATTATCGAAAACTACGAGTCATTGCGCGAGCGCTTGCAGGATGAAGGTTTTATCTTCACCTCGCAGACTGACACCGAAGTTGTGCCGCATTTGATTCAATCAGAGCTGCGTAAAAACCCCGATTTCATGGGCGCAGTGAAGGCTGCGGTTGCTCAGCTGCATGGTGCATTTGCTTTGGGCATTATTCGCGCCAATGAGCCTTCACGCCTACTGGCCGTGCGTCAAGGCTCACCCTTGGTGGTTGGAATTGGTATCGGTGAAAACTTTATCAGCTCCGATCAGCTCGCACTATTGCCGGTGACAAACCGCTTTATTTACTTGGAGGAGGGCGACTTCGTTGAAGTCTGCGCCAAGAAAGTCACTATTTGGAATGGCCGAGGTGTGGAGGTAAGTCGGCCAATTGTAGAGCTCGATGCCACACTGCACGCGAGCTCGAAAGCTGGCTATAAGCACTATATGTTGAAAGAAATTTACGAGCAGCCATTAGCGATTGAGCGCACTCTGGCTGGTCGTGTTAGCCAGGGCAAGGTCGCTATTGATGCCTTTGGCCCGCAAGCAGCTACGTTGTTTGCGAGGGCGCGTCATATTCAAATTTTGGCGTGCGGCACGAGCTATCACGCTGGTTTTGTGGCGAAATATTGGCTAGAGGCGATTGCTGGTATCTCCTGCCATGTTGAGGTCGCAAGTGAGTTTCGTTATCGCACGACTGTGCTGCCTGCCGACACCTTACTAGTAACCATTTCGCAGTCAGGTGAAACGGCCGATACATTGGCTGCGTTACGTGAAGTTAAGTCACGAGCGATGGGTTCGCTTTGCATTTGTAATGTGCCGACATCCACCTTGGTGCGTGAGTCTGACCTAGCGTTCATTACACATGCCGGTCCTGAAATTGGTGTCGCATCGACTAAGGCATTTACTACGCAATTAATTGCGCTGATGCTTTTAGTATTGGCAACAGGTCGTCAGCAAGGTAATTTGAGCACCGAACGAGAGCAAGATATCGTCACTCAATTGCAAGGCTTGCCAGCGTTAGTTGATCAGGTGCTAGCGATGGATCCTGCTATCGAGCGTATCGCGGATGAGTTTGCAGATAAGCATCACACGCTGTTTTTAGGCCGCGGTGCGCAGTACCCGGTAGCGATGGAGGGTGCTTTGAAGCTGAAAGAGATTTCATATATTCACGCCGAGGCTTATCCCGCTGGTGAACTTAAGCATGGCCCATTGGCTCTAGTCGATCACGACATGCCAGTAGTTGCCGTGGCACCGAAAAATGATCTCATCGATAAATTAAAGTCGAATCTGCAGGAAGTTAGAGCTCGCGCAGGCGTGCTCTATGTCTTTGCTGATCACAATGCGGATGTGCGCGAAGAGCCGGGCATTAAAGTGTTCTCTATGCCGACAGTTGCTGATGAAGTTGCTCCGATTCTCTACACGATTCCATTGCAGCTATTGTCGTACCACGTGGCGATAACAAAAGGCACGGATGTTGATCAGCCACGCAATTTGGCGAAGTCAGTCACAGTAGAATAAAAGTAGATGCGTGTGGGTGCCAAAACTAGTGGCGCCCAAGTCTACTTACAGCTCTATTCCGCTCAAAAATGAAGGTTGCTGGCGCTCTGCCAGTGCCTGCTCACGCAGCAATAGCTCCATGGCCTCGGCAGTCACCGGTCGACTAATTAAAAAGCCTTGCACGATATCGCAGCGCTCTTGCTCTAAAAAGTGATAGTGCTCAGGGGTTTCCACGCCCTCGGCAACCACCTTCATGCCGAGTTCATGTGCCATGGTAATGATGGCACGCACGATGGCGCCGTCTTCGTTTTGCGAGCCGACATCACGGATAAAAGCTTGGTCAATTTTCAAAATATCGAGCGGGAAGCGGCGTAGATGGCTCAACGATGAATAGCCAGTGCCGAAATCATCTAGGGCTATGCTCACGCCCATGCGGCGAATTTGCTTGAACAAGCTGATGGCCAAGTCTGGGTCATCCATTAGTGAGGTTTCAGTTAGCTCAATTTCCAGCTGCTTAGGGCTAAGGCCGCTATCATCTAGCGCCTGTTCAAGTAGTTGTAGCAAGTTGCCTTTATGCAGTTGCTGCGGCGGTATGTTAACGGCCACATGAAGCTTGCCAAGACCAGCATCAGTCCATGCTTTTAACTGATTAGTGGCCTGAGATAATACGCGCTCAGTGATGACTGATATCAGCCCAGTTTCTTCAGCTAGCGGGATAAATTTGCCTGGATGCAAAAGACCCAAAGTTGGATGTTGCCAACGTACTAATGCCTCCATACCGACGATGCGCTGACTGGCCAGCGAAAGCTTCGGTTGATAGTGAACAACAAACTCATCGCGAAAAATGGCTTTGCGCAGACTATTTTCTAGATGCAGTTGCTCAACAGTGGCGCTGCGCATATCTGGGCTATAACGACGCCATTGGTTGCCGCCAAGGCGTTTGGCTTGCTGCATGGCGAGGTCGGCGTGATTGATTAAAATGGCTAATTCGCGGCCATGCTCAGGAAACTCGCAAATGCCTAAAGATGCACCCAATAGTAGCTCATGATCGCCAACGCGGAAGGGCGCGCGCAGGCTACCGATGACTTCTTCGCTCAGGCGTTCGAGGTCATCATTGTTGTGAACATCGGGGTAAATTAGCGCGAATTCATCACCGCCAATACGCGCTAAAGTGTCGAGCTTGCTACCAAGTTCAGTGAGGCGGCGGCCAGTTTCGCGCAAAATACTATCGCCAACTTCAAAGCCTAATGACTCGTTAACTTGGCGGAAGCGATCAAGGTTGATGAATATAAGACCCACGCGTGTTTGGGAGTCACGAGCATCGCTAATGGCAGCATGCAGACGATTACGGAACTGGCGGCGATTGGTCAGCTGAGTAAGGCGGTCATAGTTGGCTAAGTAATCGAGCTTGCGCTGAGTTTCCTCAGCTTCGCGCTCACGGGTGATGTCTCGGCGTGTGCCGAGCATACGCTCTGGTTTGCCTTGTGGGGTCCAGCTCACTACGCGTCCGCGATCTTCCACCCATACCCAGTGTCCGCGCGTATGCTTAATGCGATAGCGCGCTTCGAAGCGTGGGGTGCGACGGCGTAAATGGCGAATAATATTGCGCTTTACCAAGCGAATATCGTCAGGATGGACTAGGCCGTTAGCCGTCTCAAGCAACTTACGGTTGCCAATGCCCTCACAACCGAGCAAAGGTTCGAGGTTGGTATGGGTGATTTCTTGATCAATGATATGCCAATCCCATAGCGCCATTCCGGACGCCTCGATGGCCAGCGTTAAGCCTTCTTGGCTTTCCATAAGGGCTTCGGTGCGTTGCGCTACTCGTTGCTCAAGCTCTTCGTTCAAGCTTTGTAATTGCGTTTCGGCGATTGCGCGAGTGTTTACCTCTCGTGCTAACAAGCGGTTGGTCTCTAAGGTTCGCGCTTGTGTATCGCGGAGGAATGAAATCAGGTCTTCGTTGCTTAAGCGCAGTACAATAGCGTCGCTGACCATACGATTAAGATAGCGCGCGCTGAGTATCAGAAACACCCACCACACGGTGCCGATAGTCGACACCATTAAGCTGGTCGACGTTGGATGCAGTAGTAGATACACCACAGCGGGTAGAAAGGCAGTAAGTGTAAAGCCAACAAAGGCGCGCAAATGACCAGCGTAAGCAGCGAGAGCGGTAATGCCTTGGGCGCCAAGCAATGCGGCTAGTAAAATTTGCCGATTGGTAATGTCGGAATACAGCTCTCCATTAAGGAAAACGCGAGGGTTGAGTGCGACTAAAGCGAAGGCCCAAAAGGCACCCGTTAGTACGGCAGTAATAATTAAAATAGTGCCTAGCCAACGAGCGCGTAGATGAGGGCTTCGGCTTAAGCCCCAGACCAAAAAGCCACGAATGATTAGAAAGCCGATAAAGCTAAAGCCCCAGAGAGCGATGACTTTATTACTGGCATAGGGCCAATCCCAAAGTATCCAAACCGCTAAAAGTACCGACAATGCAGTGATGGTGAGAAATCGCGGTAGTTGACGCTGCACTTGCGCAAGCAGTGTCGTGCGCAAGCGCTCGCTATGGCCGAGTGGCGCATGGCGAGAGGAAGCGCTGGTGTGGTCGGCAGCGTCGCCAGAGGTGGCTGAGCGTGACATGGATGACGGCCCTCGTCAGTCGCCCTTATGGGTGGGCGCTCTGTTGTAGCAATGGCCTACCTTACCATTCTCTGAACAATCGCGGAAACGACCTTCGCGCTGGTCTACAATAGCCCCATGAATGAACTTAATCTTTTAGACGGGCTCAACCCCGCACAACGCGATGCCGTCACTTGCGACAGCCAACATTTATTAGTTTTGGCCGGTGCTGGCTCGGGTAAAACCCGCGTTTTAACATCGCGCATTAGCTATTTTTGCCAGCATTTTGCTATGTCGCCATTTGCCGTGCTGGCGGTGACGTTTACCAATAAAGCCGCGCATGAAATGCGCGCACGGCTTGAGCAGCAGCTCGGTATTGCCACTCAGCCGTTGTGGATTGGCACTTTTCATGGCCTCGCTCATCGCTTTTTGCGTGCACATTACGAGGCCGCTGGCCTGCCACAAAACTTCCAGATTTTAGACTCGGATGATCAGCTGCGCGTGGTTAAGCGAGTGATGAAAGAGCTGCAGCTCGATGAGGAAAAGTGGCCGGCGCGGCAATCAGCAAGCTTCATCAACGGCCATAAAGAAGAGGGTCGCCGACCGGCGCATATTGCACACAATGGTGATCTGTACACGGCAACACAGCTGCGTGTTTATAGCGCCTATGAGGCCATTTGTCAGCGTGGCGGCCTGATTGATTTCGCGGAAATTCTATTGCGCTGCCATGAGTTATTTCTCAAGCACGAGGATATTCTCAAACATTACCAAGCACGCTTTCGCATGATCTTGGTGGATGAGTTCCAAGACACTAACCGCATTCAATACGCTTGGCTGCGCTTGCTTGCCGGTGAGCGAGGCATGCTCACGGCCGTCGGTGATGATGATCAAAGTATTTATGGCTGGCGCGGTGCCTGCATTGAAAACATTCGCACATTCCAGCGCGACTATGCCGACGCTGAGCTGATTCGCTTGGAGCAAAACTATCGTTCGACCTCGGTTATTTTGCAGGCGGCAAATGCCGTCATTGCTAATAATGGCGATCGCATGGGTAAAAACCTGTGGACTGATAGAGGAGAGGGTGAGCCAATTTCGGTGTATGCCGCCTTTAACGATCTCGACGAGGCGCACTACATCGCCAAGCTCATCGATACACGATTTCGTAGTGGTGTAGCTCGTCGAGACATGGCTATTTTGTATCGCTCCAATGCCCAGTCGCGCGTGCTCGAAGAGGCCATGTTGCGTGCACAAATTCCCTATCGCATCTATGGCGGCTTACGTTTCTTTGAGCGCGCGGAAATTAAAAATGCCGTGGGATATTTACGTCTGTTATTGCAGCGCATAGATGACACCGCATTCGAGCGTGTGGTTAATACGCCTACGCGCGGCATCGGCGATAAAAGCTTAGATATGATTCGTCAGCTCGCACGCGAGCAACAAGTGAGCCTATGGTCCGCCGCTGAGCAGGTGGTTGCCGAGCGCCGTTTACCTGCTTTAGCCACGGGCAAAATCCAAGCGTTTTTAATCTTGATTGATAATCTCGACGCCAACACACAAGGCGCGTCATTAGGCGAGATAGTTGAAGCTGTGATCGAGCAAAGTGGCTTAGTCGCGCATCATGAAAAAGAGAAGGGTGAGAAAGGCCAAGCGCGCGTAGAGAACTTACGTGAATTGATTAGCGCCGCCCGCGAGTTCGATGTTGATGATCATGTGC
>CAXIBK010000076.1:0-9836 GCA_964022225.1 uncultured Paraperlucidibaca sp. | reverse complement strand
CGCTCGAACTTGTCGCAGCATATTGTCTCGCCAGTTCGCTTTGTTGATGAAATTGAGCAGATGTATGCCGACGGCGCGCGCACCTTTATTGAGGTCGGTCCGCGCAGAGTATTAACGGGTTTAGTCGGTCGCATTTTGACTGGCAAGGCGCACACGGCCATTGCACTAGATCAAGAAGGTAAAGGTTTGGCTGGGCTGCTCGGCTCATTGGCAAAAATGGCTGTGGCATTGCCCGATTTCAATGCGGATAAGCTGTTTGCTGGTCGCGCTAAGTTAGTAGATTTGAGCCAACCAAAGCGTTGGTCGGCAACAACGTGGATGGTAAATGGCGGTCGCGCATGGCCTATCAAAGGTAAATTGCCGGCGCATGCGGGGCAAGTTGTGAAAGCGCCGGTTGTGCACCTGGGTGCCGCAACGGGATCTACCTCTACCAATGCAGTGCCGTTAGTTGCAGAGCGTGATCAAGCTTTGGCGGGTTATTTACACAATATGCGTGAGCTAGTTTCAGCACAGCGCGATGTTTTGTTGGGTTATATGGGGGCGCCCGCTGCTCCTGCTTTTGCGCGCACATCGCCTGCTGCGCAAATTGCGTCGCCTGTTTTTGAAGAGCAGGTCGCAGCACCAAAGGAAGCTTCGGTATCGGCGGTTGAGCTAGACCATGCTAGCGTATTGTTGAATTTGGTTAGCGAACGCACGGGCTATCCCAGCGATATGCTCGATTTGGATCTTGACCTCGAAGCGGACTTGTCTATCGATTCGATTAAGCGCTTAGAAGTGGTGGGTGAGCTAGCGCGTGTGCTGGATCTGCGCGCTAAGTTGGGTGCCGATGCAGAGGTGCGTATTGAGGCCTTAACGCGCCAAAAAACATTGCGCGCGGTGATCGATTGGTTGCGCGAGCATGTGCCGTTGACTTCTGCGTCATCCGCGGCGGTCGTATCAACTGAGCAGCCTACAAATCGTTCGTTAGCAAGCGCTCAATGGGATCGCCCATTTTTGCAGCGTACCTTGCTAATGATTGTGAGTGAGGCCACTGGCTATCCCGAAGAAGCGCTAGATTTAGACTTGGATCTTGAGGCCGATTTATCGATAGATTCAATCAAGCGCTTAGAAGTGATTGGTCAACTAAAGCGTGCTTTGTCGGAAGCGAATGCAGCACAGGCGGCAGCTTTGTCGGTAGAAGAATTGTCGTCGAGTAAAACGCTGTCGGCCATTTTAGATACGGCCTTAGCTTCTTCTCAGCCAGCACCGACCAAGGTTTTAGCGCTTCAAGAATCTGCAGATGCTGTCACCGAGTTTCCTTTTCAGCGCGTGGTTTTTCGCAATGAAAAAGCGCAAAACATTACGGCTAATTGGGATGCATTAGCGAATCAGCACGTCGTGATTATCGCGCCAAATGGCAAGCTGGGAGCGATGTTGAGCGAGCAGCTCAGCGTGCATCAAATAAAAGTCACCTTGCTGAGCTTGGCAGAGGCTGGCAGTTATGACTTTGCCCAAACGAATGCTTTGCTAGATTTATCTTGCCTGGATTTAACTTCCGATGCTCATTCGATGGTGAAGCAGTTCGCTGTTTTACAGCGCGCGCTATTGGCTGGCGTTGGTCGCTTGTTGGTGGCAACGGCCTTGGGCGGCGACTTCGGCCTGGCTGCGTCGCAACTACCTCGCGGTGGTGGCATTGCCGGCATGGTCAAAACCATGGCGCGCGAATATGAGCAGGCTAGCGTGCGCTGCCTCGACATAGATGTCAGTGAAGATGAGGAGCAGCTCGCAGATTATATTGCGCGAGAATTAACAGCTAACGATTGCTTAGTAGAGGTGGCGTGGGTTAAGGGTCAGCGTTGGCAGCGTCAGGTTACGGCCTTAGCGCCAAGCGCTGGCGAGCTTGCTGAATTGCCGCTGAGCAAAGACAGCGTTGTGCTGCTAACTGGCGGCGCGAGAGGCATTACCGCGCTAATGGCCATCGAGCTAGCCCAGCGTTTTCAATGTCAGCTTGAGCTGGTGGGCCGCTCTGCATTACCAATTGCTGAGGAGTCTGCCGCAACAAAAGGGGTGACAGATCAGCGTCAATTACGCCAAGCATTGCTCAGCGAAAATCCAGCGCGTAAGCCAGCGGAGATTGAGTCTTTAGTGCGCCGTGTACTGGCCGAGCGCGATATTTCTGCCACCTTTGCAGCCATCAAGGCAGCAGGCGGGCGAGTAAATTATCATGCTCTAGATGTGCGCGATGAGTCTGCGCTGACTACGTTGGTTGCCGATATTTATGCACGAACAGGGCGTATCGATGGCGTCTTTCACGGTGCCGGAATTGTTGAAGACAAGCTGATTCGCGACAAACAGCAAGATAGCTTTACGCGTGTTTATGACACCAAAGTGGCGAGTGCTTTGAGCTTATTAGCGTGTATTCGCAACGACGTGAAGTGCGTGGTGTTTTTCTCCAGCGTTGCTAGCGCCTTCGGTAATCGTGGCCAAGTTGATTATGCCGCCGCCAACGATATGCTCGATAAAATTGCGCACCATTGGCAGTCGCGCATTAGTGGTCGTGTGTTGTCGGTGAACTGGGGGCCATGGGCTGATACCGGTATGGTGTCGCCTATATTACAGCGCGAATATGCCCGTAAAGGCATCGGTCTTATCCCGCAAGAAGTTGGCGTAGCCGCACTATTTAGTGCTTTGGCAGACCCATCTCGTGAAACGCAAATTGTCATGGTCTCGGGCGAGGTTGAACGCTTTATGACTGATGCTTCGACACCGATTGGAGCATAGTTTGTGAGTCGTATTGCGATCATCGGGATGTCTTGCCTGTTTCCGGGTGCGGCAAACTTACGTCAGTACTGGGACAATATTTGTGCCGGTGTTGACGCTATTTCCGAGGTGCCCGAGACGCGTTGGGATGCCCGTTATTACGACCCAAACTCTAGCGCAGTTGATCAGTTTTACTGCCGTCGTGGCGGCTTTGTCGATGACTTAGCAGACTTCGACCCTTTGCCATTTGGCATCATGCCCAAGCTCGCAGAAGCCGCTGAGCCTGATCAATTGCTCACCTTAAGAGTGGGCTATCAAGCCTTGCGCGATGCCGGTTATGACACGCGCGAGTTTGATCGTGCACGCACCGGCGTCATCATTGGCCGTGGAAATTACGCCACCCCTGGTGTGCTGCGTCTTGAGCAGCATGTGCGCTTGGTGCCGCAAGTATTGCAGACCTTGCAGGATCTATTTCCAGAGATGACTGAAGCAGCGCTAGCCGACGTTAAGCAGCGCTTACAGGGCGAGCTAACACCCTATGGGCCCGATGTTGCATCCAGCCTGATTCCCAATTTCACTGCGTCGCGACTGGCCAATCGACTTGATCTTGGCGGCGCGGCGTACACCGTTGATGCTGCCTGCGCTAGCTCGCTATTGGCGCTTGAGCAAGCCTCGCGCTTATTAAGCAGCGGAGAAGCCGAAATGATGCTGGTTGGTGGCGTGCATTTAAGCCATGACCCGACATTTTGGGCGACATTTTGTCAGCTCGGTGCACTTTCGCGGCGCGGTGTAATCGCACCATTATCTGCCGATGCCGATGGCATTCTCGCCGGCGAAGGCGTTGGCATGGTCGTGCTAAAACGGCTAGCTGATGCCACTCGCGATGGCGACCGAATTTATGCCGTTATTGATGCAGTTGGCTCCGCTAGCGATGGCCGTAGCAGTAGCTTGGTTGCGCCTTCAGTAAGCGGGCAATTGCTGGCTTTAGAGCGGGCATGGGCCGGTTTGCCGATAGCTAAATCTGCCATCGGCTTGGTGGAAGCGCACGGCACTGGCACGCCCACCGGCGATGGCGTTGAGCTAGAAACTTTGGCGCAATTTTTTGGCCCAGCTGATGATGCGCCGCGAGCGATCATTGGTTCGGTTAAGTCGATGATTGGCCATGCCATGCCAGCATCTGGCATGGCATCGCTAATTAAAACAGCGATGGCGATACATCACGGCGTATTGCCGCCAACGCTGCATTGCCAGCAAGCACATCCGCTGATGGCTAAAACACGTTTTCGCACTTTGTCGGCGGTGGAGCCTTGGTCTGTTGCTGCGCAGGAGCGTGTTGCGGCGGTTAACGCCTTTGGCTTCGGCGGCATTAATGCCCATGTGGTGATGAGTGGTGTGGCTGCGCCGGAAAAATTACCGGCGTTAGCACAGCCAAAACCAGTACCGACTTTAGCGAGCGCTTTATTATTACAGGCCGATACGCCGGAAGAGCTGCTATTAGCACTCGATGCAGTGATTGCCGGCCAGTCGCCACCGCCTATAAGCCTGATGCCAGCAAGCTCGATACATGGCTCGTTGCCAGCGAACGAAGCACAGTGCCGATTAGTCGTGTTAGCGCCTGACAACAAACGCTTGCTCGCCGCGCGCAAAATTGTCGCCGCCGGTAAGCCCTGGTCTGGTCGCCAACAAATCTGGTTTAGCGCCCAAAGGTTACTCAGTCAGGGCGGCAAACTCGCCTTTGTTTTCCCTGGCGTTGATAGCGTGTTTAAGCCGCAGGCAGATGATCTTGCCGCTTACTTTAAGCGGCCATTGCCAATGCATTGCGAGAATTTAGATCCATCGCAAGATCTACCGCGAGTTGTGCGCGGCTTGATGGGCTTTAACCGCTTTATGCATGATGTGCTCGCTGAGCTAGGTATTGCGCCGCACGCGTATGCCGGTCATAGCATTGGCGAATGGAGCGCGATGTTGGCATCTGGCATGATGGATCAGGCGCTGTCTGATCGTACCAATGCCTCGCTAGATGTCGCCGCTCAGCAGTTTCCCGATGTGCGATTTCTTGCCGCCGCCTGTGACGTTGCCACATTGCAAAATGCCATGGCTGGCCTCGATGAGATCGCGCTATCGCATGATAACTGCCCGCACCAAGTCATCGCCTGTGGTCGCGAAGAGGTAGTGTTGCAAGTTGCAGAACGGCTGCGTGAAGCCGGTGTTTTCCATCAAATACTGCCGATAGTTTCGGGCTTTCACTCACCGCTATTTATCGATCATCTGCCGTGGTATCGCGAGTTTTTTAACGCTGCAGCGCTGCAAGAGCCCACTACGCCGGTATGGTCGGCGACCTTGGCCAATAAGTTTCCTGAGCTCGAGCAAGACAAGCGCGACACGGCGATTGCGCACTTGCTAAAGCCCGTGCGGTTTCGTGAGTTAACCGAGCGCTTATATGACGATGGCGTACGAGTTTTTGTGCAAGTTGGTACGGGCTCGTTGCCGGGCTTTATCAGTGACACCTTAGCTGGCCGGCCGCACTTGGCCTTGCACGCCAACCACGATGCACGTTCGGGTCTGGTGCAGTTGCAGCAGGTATGCGCGGCGCTTTGGGTTGAAGGTGCGCATTTCGATATGCGCTTACTAACCGCCAAAGCTGAGGCAGATGCGATACCGCACGTAAAGTTGCTTGAAGCCATGAGTGGTCAAGCACGAAAACTTGCTCTGGGCGTGCCTTTGATTCGCCTACGCCCAGCAAAAATCAGAGCGCCTTATTTGCCTGCAAATCAGGCTACAGAGTCCGTGTCATTTGATGGCGCAATGGGTGGCTTAGTGGCCGATGCTTTGGGCGACATTGATCGCGTTCGTCAAGACATTGTCAATCTCTGGCAGCAGCATCAACAATTGCCTCACGTTGCGTTAGATCAAACCGCTGAAAAAGTGCAAACACCAGCATTTGCCAAGGCTAAGCAGAACAAGGCCATCCATCATGTGCAGCAAAAGTACCTCTGCTTAGAGCAGAGTATTGCCTGCGTACGTGACCATGAACTCTACCCGCAGCGCCAAGGCTGGCCAATTATTGCTGACCGCCATCCAGTCGTGCCAATGACCATGGAAGTGCTGATGTTGCGTGATGCGTTACGCGAGCAATTAGCCTTGCAATACCCAGGTTGGCATGTAGTCGAAGTTTTCGATATCAAGGCCTTTAATTGGCTGGTAGTGAGCACGCCGTTAAACGTTGAGCTGCGCTTAAACAGCATTAGCGATAGTTGTGTACGCGGCGAAATTGTTGGCTATTTCAGTGCCACTCTGCGTATTGCCGCGCACTGGCCATCGGCTGATAAAGCGCCATTGCCAGCACTGGTAGGAGCTCGCGACACCCGTGTTGCCGCGCACGATTTATATCAGCAGCAATGGATGTTTCACGGCCCCGCGTATCAGGGCGTGATGCGTTTTAAAGGTATTGGCAGCAACGGCATAGATGGTGAGTTACGCGTGCCAAGTGGGCAGGGCGCCTTACTTGATAATATGGGCCAGCTCGCTGGCTATTGGGTCATGGAGCAGCCAGAAAATTGCTTAGCCATGCCTATTGGCGTTGGCAGCATCCAATTTTATGGGCCAGATCCTGTGCTTGGCGAATCGTTGCAGGCGCAGGTTCGAATCAATCATCTCGATGATTTTAGCTGTAATAGCAGTCACCAATTACGTACAACAGATGGTCGCTTAATCATTAGCATTGATGACTGGCAAACCCGACGCTATCAAATGGACAAAGTCTTCTGGGAAGCATCACGACTGCTCTCAGAATATAAAGTGAGCCGTGACATCGCCCCAAATGTGGTGCTTTTTGACGACCGTTACGACACCGCCATTTTGCGTGATTACTTAAGCCGTCGTTATTTAACAGCCAGCGAGCGTAAGGTGTACGACGCGCTATCGCCGCGCCGCAAACGATCGTGGTTGAATGGCCGTGTGGCGGCAAAAGACGCCACACGCGTATTTCTGCAATCGCGCGGAATTAACGCTGTATATCCGCAAGAAATCATCATCGAAAATGATGCTTCGGGTGCACCGCATATACACGCTAACGTAACCAATAGGCTGCCCGATGGTTTGTCGTTATCGATCGCCCACAAAGGTAATTTGGCCGTGGCGATTGTCTCCGATGAGCCCGTGGGCATTGACCTTGAGTCGATAAAAGAGCGTTCGCAGGAGTTCGTGCATGCCGCTTTCGGTAGCGATGAGCTGAACTTATTAAATGCTGTCGACGAACCAGATGAGTTGGTTTTTACGCGTGGCTGGGTGGCAAAAGAAGTGGCCGCTAAACAGTCCGGTCATGGACTCGCGGGTGCGCCGAAAAACTGGCCTGTATCAGAGTGTCAAGGCGGTGCATTACGCATTAATAACTGCTGGGTCTACAGCATTGTTTTAGACGGTCATGTCATGGGTTGGAGTCTGCCAAGCGCGCTGGCTGAGCCCTTGCTCATGGCATTAGCCGATAATCAAAGTGAGATGTTGTGATGGAAATTGATGGAAATGCTATGACGCCAGAGGCGATTTTAGCCGTCGTGATTGAGAAGATTCGAGTCACCATTAACGAGGACTGGATTTTCGACACCATGATTGAGCGCGACACTCGCTTTAATGACGACCTTGAAATCGAAAGCATCGAGTTCATCAAAATTGCCGCCGCCATTCAGCAGCATTTTGGCCAACGCTTAGATATTTCTGGCTGGCTCTCGGGCAAAAGCATTCATGAGCTCATTAGCTTGAGCGTGGGCGATTTAAGCGCCTATGTCAGCGCTGCCTTGACGCACGAAGCTTAAGCGCTGTGGCACGCATTCTCTTCGCCCTGCCACCGCTCATCGGTCACCTAAACCCGATGTTGGCCGTGGCCGCAGAGCTTAGCTCCGCTGGCCACGAATTGGCGTGGGCTATTCATACTCGCCAGCTTGGTGCGAGTTTGCCAGAGGCCGCCCGCGTGTTTAGTTTAGATGCGGGTGACCAAGTCACGACAGTGGTGCTGCCGAAAGTACGTGGCCTGGAGAGCGTGCGTTTGTTTTTTGAAGATTATGCTTTGCCGATGGCAGAGCAGTCGCTACCGTTAATTGAGCAAGCCGCACTGAGCTTTAAGCCTGATGCCATGGTGGTCGATCACCAGATGATTGCCGGCGCTTTGGTGGCGCGTAAATTAGGCATTGCTTGGCTCACTAGCATCACCACCAGCGCCTCTATTTTGCGCATGTCGCCGATGCTCGATGACTGGGTGGCAGGGCAATATACCAGCTTGCAGAAGCGCTATATGCCCAATGAACTCGAGTCAGCCCGCGTTGCTCGGCCAGATTTTTCGCCATGGCTAAATTTAGTGTTTTCCATCGAAGAGTTGCTCGGCACTGAGCATGCACGAATCGAAGCGCCTTACGCTTTTCTTGGCCCTGCTATCGGTCAGGGGCGTCGTGAAATCGACTTCCCATGGCAATGGCTGCGCGATGACTGCCGCCATATTTTGGTCACACTAGGCACTATTAGCCGTGATCGCGACACACGCTTTTTTGAAGTCATCATGGCGGCAATAGCCGATATGCCCACTGTGCAGGCGGTACTTGTCGGCCCAGAAAGCCTGAGCGTAAATGCTCCAGCTAATGTGCTGGTGCGCGACTTTGTGCCGCAAGTTGAGCTTTTGAAAAAGATGCACGGCGTAATTTGTCATGCTGGTCACAACACCGTCTGCGAAACCTTAATGCATAATTTGCCGATGATCGTCGCGCCTATTCGTGATGATCAGCCGGTCATCGCAAGGCAAGCAATAGACGCCGGCGCAGCACTGTTTATGCGCCATGGCAAAGTGACCGTTGCCACAGCTAAGACCACTATCCATGCATTGCTGAATACACCTGAGCTGAATCATCAGGCTGCACGCTTAGGGGCGGTGTTACGCAAAAGCTCCGGTGCAGCGGGCGCGGCTGAGCATATTGTTCGCATCGCTGATGCGGCGAGGGCGTAGACGATGCGCACTATTTCTGCCGGCGATGTCGAGCTGTCGACGCTAACTTTAGGGCGGCCTTCGGAAACGGCTACTGTGTTTTTGCACGGCTTAGTCGCCGGCAATATGGCGACATGGTATTCGACCGTGGCGCTGCCTTTATCCGCCTCGCGACAGGTTATTTTGTATGACTTGCGCGGTCATGGCAGTAGCAGCATGCCCACGCAAGGCTTCGACCTCGAGAGCCATGTCGACGACCTTTGTTCAGTTTTAGGTGAGTTGCTGCCAGAAGATGCCAAGGTTGATTTAGTTGGTCATAGCCTCGGTGCTTTAATCGCCCTGCAGTTTGCGCTGCGCCATCCACAGCGCGTGCACTCTTTAGTATTGGTGGATGCACCGATGCCAGCGAATCATTGGGTCGGGCCTAGCCTGCTTGCCGCTAACTCGCGTGACGGCGTGGCAGCGTGGATAGATGAGCAGCCACATTTGGCAACAGGTGTGACGGGACGCCGCCGTGAGCGCCTGCGCCAACGCATTGAGACATTAGTGTTTGATACCAGTCTAGTCGCCGATGTGTTGTCGATGGGCCGAACTCCGGTTACTGCTTTAGCGGCGCTGAACGTGCCGACATTATTAATCTATGGCCGTTTGTCGCCATGTTTAGTTGCTGGTGATGAGTTATTGCAGGCGCTGCCGAATGCGCAACTTGTCTTGCTCGATGCCGGCCATGACGTGCCTATCGAGGCGCCTTCAGCTTTATTGCAAGCCATCCAAACATTTTACGCGGCTCAGCACACTGCCAGTTTGGCGCAATCGGGAGCGCTGTCATCGTGGACATGAATAATGATGGCGTGGCGGTTTCGGCGCTTTACACCGCAGGCGTTTGGCAGTGGGCGGGCTTTGCCAATGCCGAGCTCACCACCCCTGAGTCGGCCACTGGCGTGTTTCGCTGGGTCAACGCCTATATGCGTTTTTACCGCTGGCTGAACCCGAAAAGCTACTGCCTGCGCCACCAGCTTTTGCATCGCCATAGCGCGATAGATCATCTGGTGAAACAGGCGAACTGCCCACGTGTGCTAGAAGTTGCGTCTGGCTTTTCACCGCGTGGCGCAACGCTGAGCGCCAATCC
>CAXIBK010000075.1:0-9853 GCA_964022225.1 uncultured Paraperlucidibaca sp. | reverse complement strand
GCGATGATGGAAGAGTATCTGCAATACATTGCCAACCGTCGCTTAATGCAGTTAGGGTTAGCTGAACAGTTCCCGGGCGTTAAAAACCCCTTCCCGTGGATGTCCGAAATCATGGACTTACGCAAGGAAAAGAACTTCTTTGAAACCCGTGTCACCGAATATCAAACCGGTGGCGCACTAGCCTGGTAGGTCCTATGAAGCGGCTGATTATTCTAGCGTTAACGATCATTGTGGTGTTTTCTGGCTGGCGCTGGTGGCAAGCCAGTCAGTCCACGGCAAACGATACTGAAGTAAACGCTGAATCAGCGCTCACGACTGGCAAGCAAGAGCCATTGGCCATGCCGGAAAATGCCACTTCTGCTGAGGCCTTAGTACTAACGCAGGAGTCGGTAGACGCCCTAAAGGCCGAAAATGATGAGCTGGAGTCGCGTATTGCTGACCTAGAGCAGCAAAGTAAAGATGCGCAACAGCTCATTGAGTTAAAAGCCGCTCGTCTGCAAGAGCTGGCAGAAAAGCCCAGCGCTCAGTAAGTTATGGTGTATTGACCCATCTGCTTGCTTGATTAAGGCCCTGCTGATGACACCTACCCTGCGCCATCTGACCCAGCATTTGTTCTGGGTCAGCCTACTGCTAGCACCAATAAGTTACGCTACGGCGAATGTTAGCGCAGAGCTGAGCATTGCGCAGTGCCAGTTGGTTGGCACCGGCCCGGGGCCGGACAAGGTCATCCCGCAGCCACTAAATACTCCGCGTCTCTTAATCTCTAGTCACGACCGTCGGCATTTCGCACGCACCGGCGAGATTTACGCTTATACGCCAAGCACGAATGCCATGGAGATCCTGCCACGCGTCGGTGAACCAGAAAAGTTTCGCTTTCGTCCTCATGGCATGGCGCTTCAGCACACTGACGATCGTTGGTGGCTATATGTCATCAGCCACGATCGTGACTTAATCAGCGACCAGCACAGCATTGCTGTTTATGAAGTATTGAATGATCAGCTACGCTTCCACGAGCTGCTCACTTCACCATTATTAAGTGCCCCCAACGACATCGCCATTGCGCCCGATGGCACGCTCTATGTGACTAATGAGCGCGCAAATGGCGCCAGCATCGTTGAGTGGCTATTTTTACAGCGCAAAGCAACGGTTGTGATGTATCGCCCGGGTGAGGGTTGGCGCGTCGCCGCGGGTCAATTTGCTATCGCCAATGGTGTCGCGATTCGCGGCGATTATCTTTGGGTCACGCAAACATTGGGCGAAGGTTTAGTGCGCTTCAAGCGTGGCAAAGATGGCCAACTTAGTGAACGCACTAGCGTGACAGCACTATCGTTACTCGACGGCCTCAGCGTTGCGAACAATGGCGAGCTACTCAGCAGTGCCTATCCATCACTCATTGGCCTTGGCTTGCACTGGCAGCGCCCTGCGTCGCAATCGCCAACCAAGGTTTATGCCATCAACCCCACCACAGGTGCCAGCCGCGTTATTTTTGCTGATAGCGGCGAACGAATTAGCGCCATTAGCAGCGTACAATCCTTCGATGGCCGGCTCTATGCAGGCCAGCTATTTGACCCCTACTTGCTCAGCTGCCCATTGCCTGCGAGCCTACAATAACCCGCTGGCACACACCGATTTATGACCGAGCTTAATCCTACGCTAGACCCCACCCTTGATGACGAGCACCAGCGCCGTTTTGCTGGCGTTGCGCGCGTCTATGGCGACGCAGCACTTGCGCGCTTCCAAACTAGCCATGCTGTTGTGGTAGGTCTTGGCGGCGTTGGCTCATGGGCATTAGAGGCACTAGCTCGCAATGGCATCGGCCAGCTCACACTAGTTGATCTTGATGTGTTGGTTGCATCCAATGTGAATCGCCAGCTTCCAGCCATGACATCAACCTTTGGCCGTGGCAAAGCCGAAGTTTTGGCTGAGCGCGTACGAGATATTAATCCGCGCTGCCAAGTGCGAGTGGTTGATGATTTTCTGACGCGGGAAAATGCGCTGGATATTCTCACGCCACAGCCCGACATCATTTTAGATTGCTGCGATGATGCAAAAGCCAAACTCACACTAGCGCTACATGCGCGTCGTCATCGCAATGTATTAGTGGTTTGTGGCGCCGCAGGCGGCAAAATGGACCCTACGCGCTTGCATATGGCCGACCTATCGCTCACTGAACAAGATCCGCTGCTCGCACGATTGCGCAAACGCCTGCGCAAGTATCATGGCTACCCTCTTGAGGCCGGCAAAGCATTTGGTATTAGCTGTATTTATTCAGATGAGCCAGTAAGCACACCGCCAGATCTGTGCGGCAGTGCATCACTAAATTGTAGCGGCTATGGCTCTTTGGTGACGGTGACGGCGAGCATGGGCTTGCTCGCCGTGAGTACTGCCCTTGCGCAGCTGCTGCGGCGCAAGGTGCGGACTTAACGCTTACTACTTACTGAGGCACGCAGTCGGCCATTGCGCCGGCGCTTTCCGCTACTGATGCGGCAGTTGCTGCTGCTTCAGCCGACATGCCTGGTACCAAGCCAGATTTCAACATGCTGCCAGCCATTTTGCCGAACATGCCACCTAAGCCACCAGTTTTTGATGTGGCGGCTGGCTGGCATGGGCCAGCTGCGGCTTGTTGGGCTTGAATTTGCTGTTGTGCTTGAGCCAGAGCCTGCGCTTGTGCAGCTTGATATTGCTGACGTTGAGCTGGAGTCATGGAGTTGATCTGCGCTTGCGCTAGTGCTTGCAGTTGCTCTGGCGTCACGCCTTGTAGCTGGGCATAGGCTTGCACCTGTGCTGGAGTCATACCTTGCTTAATCAATTGCTGCTGTTGAAGTGCAGTCAATGCTGCAGCTTGGCCTTGAGCATTGGCGGCAGCTTGCGCATAGGCAGCTACAAGCGCTTTTTGTTGGGCTGGAGTCAGCGTTTGGCCATTGGCCTGAGCTTGGTTGGCTAATGCTTGGGCGAGACCTTGCTGGATGGTCGCTGGGTTAGCGGCCACAGTGCCATAGGCGTTTAAGTTGGCTGCAGCGGCTGCAATGGCAGCGGCAGCTTGCTCATTACCAGCGTTATTGCCAGCACTTTGGTTGGCGATATTGGCAGCAGCGCTGAGCAGGTCACCCCAGCCAGCCATTGCCATTGGTGCGTAGCAGCTAGCCGCTACAGTCGCAGCGATGAGTAGTTTTTTCATGGTGGCTCAGCCTTTATTGTTAATTGAAGGCAAATATAATTTCAGCGCTAGTGAGCCGACAACCCCTTGTTTAGGGGGGGGTATATGAAAAAAAAGCCACGGCATGGGCCGTGGCTTTTATCAACATCCCGTGGGGGCTAATTCAAATGAATCAGTGTCCGCCACCGGTGACGCCTTTCACCATATCTTCCAAGACTTTTTTGGCATCGCCAAACACCATCATGGTTTTGTCTAGGTAGAACAGATCGTTATCAAGGCCAGCATAGCCGGTGGCCATCGAGCGTTTAATCACCATCACGGTGCGCGCACGACTGGCTTCCAAAATTGGCATGCCATAGATTGGCGATGAAGGGTCATCTTTTGCTGCAGGGTTAACCACGTCGTTAGCACCAATGACCAGAACAACGTCGGTGGAGGCGAAATCGCTATTGATTTCGTCCATCTCACACACATCTTCATAGGGCACATCAGCTTCTGCCAACAGCACGTTCATATGGCCAGGCATACGACCAGCAACCGGGTGAATGGCATAGCGTACTTTCACGCCCTGCTCTTTCAGCACTGTTGCCAGCTCTTTCACGGCGTTTTGCGCACGCGCTTGAGCCAAGCCATAGCCAGGCACGATAACCACAGAATCAGCATTAGCCATCATGAATGCCGCATCTTCAGCCGAGCCGGACTTATGGTTACGCTCTGCGCCATCGCCACCACCTGCAGCAACTGCAGTAGTTCCGAAGCCACCAAAGAGCACGTTCAGCAGCGAACGGTTCATGGCGTTACACATCACATAAGACAAAATAGCGCCTGACGAGCCCACCAACGAGCCGGCGATGATCAGCATGGGGTTATTCAGTGTGAAACCGATACCGGCTGCAGCCCAACCCGAAAATGAGTTAAGTAGCGACACCACTACAGGCATATCGCCGCCGCCAATTGGAGCGATCCAAATAAAGCCAAAGGCCAACGCCAAGCCAGTCATTGCATAGAAGGCGTTGAGGTCTTCGGTACGGAAATACACGATGCCAAAGCCGATCATGCCTAAGAACAAAATGGCTTGCAGCGGTTTTACCCAAACACCGCTAACCGATTTCGCCCACTTTTTCGCCGCCAACTTGCCATAGGCAAAGACCGAGGCCGTAAAGGTGATAGCACCCACGAAGCAACCAACAAACAGCTCAAAACGGTGCAATGCATCGTGATGAACACCTTCGTGCAATACCGCCGCAATAGCGATACAGACAGCCGAGAGACCGACCAAGGAGTGCATCATCGCCACAGTTTCAGGCATTTGCGTCATTGGCACAGTGCGCGCACGCGCTAGGCCTACCGCAGCACCAGCAACCATCGCGCCGATGATCATACCGAGCACTGGGTTAGGCGCAACAAAGAACGTAGTCAGAATGGCCAGCGTCATGCCGATCATGCCGTAACGGTTACCCATGATGGCAGTTTTTGGACCCGACAAACCGCGCAGGGTCAGGATGAACAGAACAGAGCCGACTAAATAGAACCAGTCGGCGTATTGTGCAAAATCACTCATTTGAGTCGCTCCTTACTTCTTCTTTTTCTTGAACATATCAAGCATGCGTTCGGTAACAGCAAAGCCGCCGAAGATGTTGATGCTGGCCAAGAAAACAGCGAAAGCGCCCAAAAGGCTGGTAGGGGTAATGGTTTGCATTGCAGCGGGGTCTGAGCCCGTGGCCACCGTTTGCAACATGGCACCGACAATAATAATGCCGGACAATGCGTTAGTTACCGCCATTAATGGGGTGTGTAGCGCAGGCGTAACGCCCCAAACCACGTAGTAGCCGACATAAATAGCCAGCACGAAAATGGTAAAGGTTGTGACAAATGGCACGCTAGTAGCATGCTCCGCCAACTGATTTACCTGAGACATATCAATCATTTGAAAAGCTCCCGATCAATTCGGTTTTTGGTAGTTGATCGTGCCAGCATCAACAATCAGCGTGGGCTTAACCATGTCATCTTCACGGTTCAAGACGATCTCGCTGGTTTCTTTGTTGTGCATAGGCGCCAAGAAATTCAGCATATTGCGGGCATATAAAGCAGAAGCTTCAGTTGCCACTAATGCCGGAATGTTGCCAATGCCGACAATGCGCACGCCGTTTTCAGTCACCACGGTTTGATCGAGCTGCGAGCCTTCGACGTTACCGCCAGAACTAACCGCCATGTCGACAATGATTGAACCAGGCTTCATTTTCGCAACAGTCTCAGCCTTCACCAAGATGGGTGCTTTACGACCAGGAATTTGTGCTGTCGTGATAACGATATTGGCGTTGGACACGGCTTTATCGACCACCGCTGCTTGATCGCGGATGTACTCGGGCGATGGCTGCCAGGCATAACCGCCCGTGCTCAGAGCTTTAGCAGCCTCTTCTTCGCTCATCGGGACATCTAACCAACGACCACCTAGCGATTCAACTTGCTCTTTAGCGGCTGGGCGTAAGTCCGAAGCTTCCACTACCGCACCTAAGCGCTTAGCTGTTGCAATTGCTTGCAAACCAGCCACACCAACACCTAACACCACGGTGCGCGAGGGCTTGATTGTGCCTGCGGCCGTCATCATCATGGGAAAGAGGCCGGCATATTCATTCGCTGCCATCAGCACTGCTTTATAGCCTGCCAAGTTAGCTTGCGAAGATAGAATGTCGGAGCTTTGGGCGCGCGTAATACGAGGAATTAGCTCCATCGCAACACAGGTCAGGCCCTTAGCGGCATACGCATCGAAATGCGGATTTTGGTGAGGTGCAAAAGCAGCCAATACTGTTGCGCCTTGCTTCATCAAAGCCACTTCATCAGCGGTTGGTGCCGCGACTTTCAGCACAAAATCGGATGCGTTTAATGCATCGGCAGCACTAGCAGCAATGCTGGCGCCAGCAGCTTCATAGGCGCTATCGATACAGCTAGCGGCAACACCTGCACCAGCTTGCACTACGACTTTGCAGCCCATCGCCACAAACTTCTTTACGGTCTCTGGAGTTGCAGCGACACGCGTCTCGCCAGCCAGAGTTTCCGCGGGGATACCAATCTGCATGGTTCGTCCTCATCTTGCGTTTAAGCCGCCCATCATACCTGAATAAAAGGAGCGACTCGGTAAAAGCGGCAGATTACCGCAGGAAGTAACCGGCGGATTGTAAGCTATCTGCTACGACTTTTGTCGAGGCCATGCAGAGAAAATGCCAGAATTTCGTTTACAGAAAATTACGAAAAAGATGCTGTAATGATGAACAAGTATACATTTGCGTGGTAAATTCACAGGCATACAACAATAGAGCTAACTCCGCCATGCTTATCACCCGCCTAGTTGCAGCAACGCTAATAGCCTCAGTATCTACCACCGCCTTCGCTGATGTTCCTGAGCAAACCAACGGTGTATACAACTTTTATATAGGCGCCATGTTCAACGCCACCGACGACGCGCGTCAAAATGTTGACCATGGTTACGGTGTAACGGGTGCGTTAGATATCCCTATCATGAGCTGGGGCGAGCGTTGGGCATTTGAGATTGCCGCCAATGCCAGCACGCTAAAAACCAATAAAACCCAAAATACCAACTACTTTCGCCAAGCGTTAACCGGCTCGCTGATGTATTCATTTGGCGATCGCGATGAATTCACACCGTATGTTCTCGCCGGCGCTGGCTATGTGTACAACGACACAAACTTTCTTGATGAAGATGGCTTAACTGCTCACATCGGCCTGGGCTTGACTAAGCTCATCGGCAAAACGGTTCGTGGCCGCATCGAAGTCCAAGGCGTGTATGACGACTTTAATAGCCAAGATATTTTTGACACCACGATAAGTGCCGGTGTCGAAGTGCCATTGGGCAAAGTTGAGCGTGTAGAAGTCATACGTGAAGTGGAAGTGATTCGTGAAGTGCCAGCACCCGCTGTGGCTCCTATCATTAAAGAAGTTGCTCCAGCAGACACCGATAATGATGGCATCGCCGATGATCGCGACCAATGCCCAGACACGCTCGCCGGCGTACGCACCGACAACACTGGCTGCGCCATTGCTCAAGCCGCCACACTCAACAACATCGAATTTGACACGAATAAAGCCACACTAACTGCCGCCTCAAAAGCGAGCATTAGCGAAGCCGCTAAATTCTTTGAGAAACAAGCCAACTTGCGCGCCATCATCGCCGGCCATACCGATGATGTTGGCAGCGACAACAGCAATCAACGCCTATCACTCGCTCGTGCCGCCACCGTGCGTAACGCACTGATCGCAGAAGGCCTCGATGGCAAACGCTTCCAAGCCGTAGGTCTGGGTGAAACCATGCCTTTGGTCACCAATGACAGCGCAGACAACCGCGCCAAAAATCGACGTGTTGAGTTTTTGCTCAGCATCTCAGAAGCAAACTAAGACTTTTACTAAAGGACTAACATCATGATACTGCTCAAAAGCAAACAACTCATGCTGGTCGGCCTCACGGCAGTAGCGCTCTCGCTTTCTGCTTGTGGTGGTGACTCGGCGAAAAACGGAACAGCAAACCCTGCACAGTCAGTCCTACCCGACTCAGATAACGACACCATCCCTGATGTAGGTGATAACTGCCCTATTAACTTCAACCCCACTCAATCAGACATCGATGAAGACGGCATTGGTGATAAATGTGATGAAGATAAAGATAATGACGGCGTTCCAAATAGCACAGATAACTGCCAAATAGTTGCCAATGCCTCGCAAGTTGATACCGATGGCGATGGTATCGGCGATAAATGTGAAGGCGACAAAGATGGCGATCTCATCCCAGACGATACTGACAACTGCCCTAACGATCCGCGAGTCGATGGCTGTGTTGATGGTGATGATGACGGCTTTCCTGACTGGATGGACAACTGCCCAACTAAGGCGAATACCAACCAAATTGATACCGACAATGACGGTTTCGGCGATGCTTGCGACAATGACCGCGACGGCGATGGCATCAAAAATGGCGTCGACAACTGCCCATTAGTCCCTAACCCATCACAGCAAGACTCAAACAGCGATGGCGTTGGCGATGCTTGCGATGGCGATATTGATGGTGACGGTGTTAACAATGGCGTCGACAACTGCCCAACAGCGCCAAATCGCAACCAAGCAGACTTTAATAGCGATGGCACAGGCGATGTTTGCTCTGATACAGATGGCGATGGCCCCTCAGATGCCGATGATAATTGCCCAGATATGGTCAATACCAACCAAAATGACCTCGATGGTGATGGTGTAGGCGATGTTTGTGATGAAGATAAAGATAATGACGGCGTTCCAGATATCGCAGATAACTGCCCATTGGTTGCAAATGCTTCGCAGCTCAATACCGATGGCATTGGCGAAGGCGATGCTTGTGATGACGACAAAGATGGTGACGGCGTTCTAAATGGCGCAGATAACTGCCCAGATATAGCCAACCCTGATCAGCGCAACATATATGGTGGCCCCCTAGGTGATGCTTGCGATAACCAGGACGGTGATGACTTTTTTGATCGGGAAGATAAATGCCCAATCACTTCTAGCCCTACCAACGTAGATAGCGATGGCGATGGCATAGGCGATGCTTGTGATGACGACAATGATGGTGATGGCGTTAATGACGATGCTGACAACTGCCCATTCGATAGCAACTCAAATCAAGCGGACGTTGATGGCGATGAGATTGGCGATGCCTGTGACAATGATCAAGATGGTGACGGCGTTCGAGACGACACACAAGGCGCCTTAGCTGATAACTGCCCAACTGTGCCTAATCCCAACCAAGCTGATCTTGATGGCGATGGCGATGGTGACGCATGTGACTCGGATGCCGATGGCGATGGTGTACAGGATGATACTGACACCTGCATTTACCGCCAACAAAACGACGATGGCACAGTTGACACCGACTGCCCCGATACAGACGACATAAAAACTAAGTATAGCTGCTCCGCCTTTGCTCCAGCAGGCAGCAAGGTAGAACCAATTAAAGAAGGTGCTTTATGCGCACTGAACTCTTTATTACTGGACGGTCAAGCTATTGAGATCTGCGGCGTCACCTCGCCCAGCTCTGCTATTGATGGCAACAAAGATACGTTCACGAAAGTGAACAACGCAGTGGCCTTGGCTGACAGCTTGTTCACCAATGGCGCCCTAACCGGCAAAGTCGGTGTCGAAGTAACTCTCCCTGCGCAAATGCCAGCCGGTCGATTGGCTTCATTTGTTATTCAGGTGCCGCGTAGCTTGGTTGAGCTTAGTCTTGCTAAAGCCATCACAGTTAAAACTGATGGCGGAGACACATTCGGTGGAGTTTTAAGCACCGGTGGCTTTGCTCTTGAGTTATTGAGCTTTGGCTTTGATGGCAATACCGATGCTCTAAGCCCTGAAAGCTTAATCAACCCATCCGGTCGATACGTCATTGGCGGCTTTGCTACCAAGCCGTTCAAAAAGCTAAGTGTGACCGTTGGTGGTGGCCTTTCAGTTGATCTTGGCACATCAATGAAGGTCTATGATGTCTGTACACAATTAGCACTTACTCCGGTCAATTAGCATTTGGCTCAATCGATTCGGTCAACTCCAAATATTGACCGGATCGATAGCAGTAGTGGAGGCCTAACCGCCAAGCTCTGCTCTGCGAGCTAAGTAACTGACGAATAAAAAAGGGGCTCAATGAGCCCCTTTTTTTATTGTCTG
>CAXIBK010000074.1:0-9910 GCA_964022225.1 uncultured Paraperlucidibaca sp. | reverse complement strand
GGCGTGGCTAATGATTTGCTTACCACCTGCTGGTTAGCTTGTGGCGCGCGTAAGGCTGTTGCGCCTGCGATGAATCAGCAGATGTGGTTAGACCCCGCTACGCAAAACAATATGGTCACGTTGCAAGCTCGCGAGGTGGCGATTTTTGGCCCCGGCAGTGGCGTACAGGCTTGCGGCGATGTCGGCGCAGGCCGTTTGCTTGAGCCCTTAGAAATTGTCGCGCTCTGTGCCGAACAATTTGCTAGTCGCGCACTCAGCGGCCGCCACGTGGTCATCAGCGCCGGGCCCACGCGCGAAGCCGTCGACCCCGTGCGCTATTTGAGTAATCACAGCTCAGGCAAGATGGGTTTTGCCTTGGCCGAGGCCTGCGCCGAAGCAGGCGCTCGCGTCACACTGATTGCTGGACCAGTGAACTTAGCTACGCCTGATCGCGTGCAGCGCATCGATGTCGTTTCTGCTCGCGATATGCAAGCTGCCTGTGAGTTGGCGGTCGAGACCGCTGTCGCCGAGGTGGGTGCTGAGTACAGCGTGTTTATAGCCACCGCCGCCGTTGCCGATTATCGCCCTGCGCAAGTGGCTGAACAGAAGATCAAAAAAGGCGACAAAGATGATGAGATCACGCTGACGCTGGTGAGGAATCCGGACATCGTCGCCGGGATTGCTGCGCGTTTGGTGCGCCCATTGGTCATGGGCTTTGCCGCTGAGACACATGCTGTAGAAGCCTATGCGAAAGATAAGTTAGCCCGCAAAAAACTGGATTTAATTGCCTGCAATGATGTCTCGCGTGCCGACATCGGCTTTCAAAGTGACGATAATGCCATGACCGTATTTTGGCCCATGGGCGATGGCGTTGGCCGTGCCGATTTGGCCAAGGCTAGCAAAGCGCAAATTGCGCGCCAGCTGGTGCAGTTGCTTGCTGAACGATTCAGTAGCGCAAGTGCTTAAATAGCGCCAACACGTAGGCCTGTTTAGCAAATAGATTACCGTTAGGAAATTGAAATGAAGTCATTACAAGTCAAAATTTTAGACCCGCGCATTGGCAACGAGTTGCCATTTCCTAGCTATGCCACCGAAGGTTCAGCAGGGCTTGATCTACGCGCCTTGCTGGACGCACCGTTAACCCTGGCACCTGGTGAAACGCAGCTTATTCGTACCGGATTAGCGATTTATATCGCAGACGCGGGCTATGCCGGTTTGATTTTGCCGCGCTCTGGCTTAGGCCATAAGCACGGTATCGTACTTGGTAACTTGGTTGGTTTAATCGACGCAGACTATCAAGGCGAGTTAATGATTTCTTGCTGGAACCGTGGCTCAGTGGCGTTTACGCTCGAGCCCGGCGAGCGCTTGGCGCAATATGTTTTGGTGCCTGTTGTGCAAGCTAGTTTTGAAGTGGTTGAAGAGTTTCACGCATCCGAGCGCGGCAGCGGCGGCTTCGGCAGTTCAGGCCGTCAGTAATTCATTTTTGCGAGCATAAAGATATGGCACTTTCTCATAACGAAGCACTTAATGTTGCAAAGGTCCTCACCGAGGCGCTGCCGTATATTCAGCGCTTTAAGGGCGCAACAGTGGTGGTCAAATACGGTGGCAATGCCATGACCGAGCCTGAGCTGGAGCGCTCATTCGCACGCGATATTGTGCTGATGAAAACGGTGGGCTTGAACCCGATCGTGGTGCACGGCGGCGGCCCGCAAATTGGCGATATGCTCAAGCGTGTGGGCAAAGAATCTGAGTTTATCGATGGCATGCGCGTCACTGACAGCGAGACCATGGATGTCGTGGAAATGGTACTCGGTGGTTCTGTTAACAAGTCCATTGTTAACCTGATTAATCAGAACGGTGGCCGAGCAATTGGCCTCACGGGTAAAGACGCCAACTTGATTCGTGCGCGCCGCATGACGCTATCTAAAAAAGACGCATCGGGTGCTGATATTTCTGTCGATATTGGTCAGGTCGGCGAAGTTGCAGGCATCAAAACCGATGTGCTTGAGCTAATGTTCAAAAGTGATTTTATTCCAGTGATTGCGCCTGTGGGCGTTGGTGACGACGGCGCTTCCTACAATATCAATGCTGACTTGGTGGCAGGTAAAGTGGCCGAAGCATTGAAGGCTGAGAAGTTGATTTTGCTCACTAACATCCCCGGTGTGATGGATAAAAACAAAAAAGTGCTGACCGGACTAACCACTAAAGATGTTGATGCATTGATCGCCGACGGCACTATTTACGGCGGCATGCTTCCGAAAATTGCCTGCGCTTTAGATGCCGTCAGAAATGGCGTGCAAACCGCGCACATCATCGATGGTCGTGTGCCGCATGCCTGCTTGCTCGAAGTCTTTACCGACGACGGCATGGGCACTTTAATTAGCAATCGTCTGCCGAAAAAAGCCTAAATCGCGATGCTAGATGCCGGCGGGCAGGTCCTGCTCTTTGGACTTGCTCTGCTGGCCAATACGCTGTCGGCGCTCGCTGGTGGCGGGGCTGGCTTGCTGCAGCTGCCAGTGTTGTTATTTCTTGGTCTCGCCTTTCCCACAGCATTAGCCACGCACAAAATTGCCAGCGTTGCCCTTGGTGCAGGTGCCACTTTGCGTCATCTTCGTGGCGACGGCATTGATTGGCGCTTTGCGCTGTTTATCTTAGCAGCAGGCCTGCCCGGCGTTTATGTTGGCACGCAGGTGATTTTGCAGCTGCCAGATGCGCTAGCGCGTGGCGCGTTAGGTCTACTCACGCTAGGTCTTGGCTTATATTCATGGCGCCGACCAGCCTTGGGCGTTAGTGCTAAAAAAGCCAACCGCGACCGCTCGGGCATGCTCGTTGGTGCGCTCGGGCTATTTGCCATTGGCGTGTTAAATGGTTCGCTGACTAGCGGCACCGGTCTTTTTGTGACCTTATGGCTGGTGCGTTGGTTCGGACTCGATTACACCCGCGCGGTGACTTACACGCTCATTTTAGTGGGGCTATTTTGGAATGGCGCGGGCGCTATCGCATTGTCTCAGCAAGCGCCGGTACAGTGGCACTGGCTGCCAGCATTGCTCTTGGGGTCATTACTTGGCGGTTATCTTGGCGCACACATGGCCTTGCGTCATGGCAGTGGCTTAGTGAAGCGGGCGTTTGAGCTACTCACGGTGGCGGTGGGCTGCAAGCTTTTGTGGGATGCTGCGCAGGCTTTGCTTTAGCCGGCATTCCAGCGTTATTGGCGATTGAATTCAGGTGCCGGCATCGCCAAAAAGCCATTGCAGTACCGCCAAAGCCGCGACTGGTGCTGTTTCGGTGCGCAAAACGCGCGGTCCGAGTTGCCAGGGTTGAAAACCACAAGTTTGCGCCGCGTTAAGTTCCGCCGCACTCAAGCCGCCTTCAGGGCCAATGAGCAGCGCTACTGAAGCAGGTGTGCTTGAAGCCTTGGGGCCACCAGAAACACTGGGTGCTAGCACCCATTTTTCTGACGCGACCACTGCTGCTTGCCAATCGCTAAGTGCCATTGGCCCATGTAGTAAAGGTAGAGTGTTGCGCCCCGATTGCTCGCAAGCACTGACCAACACGCCCTGCCAATGCGAGCGTTTCTTCTCGACAGCCTCCGCTCCGCGCAATCGCAATTCGCAGCGCTCACTGCTGAGGAGTGTGATTTCACTAACACCTAATTCCACGGCTTTTTGCAGTGCGTAATCGAGGCGATCGCCCTTGCTCATCACAAGGCCTAAATGCGTGTGGAGCGGCGATTCAACTGTGGGTGTTGCGACCGAAAGAATCGTGACCTGTGCGGCGCGCTTGCTGGCGTCGATCAGCTCAACCTCAGCCTCACAGCCCTGTCCATCAAACAGCATCGCATGGTCGCCGATGCGCGCGCGTAGCACACGCGTCCAATGATGCGCGGCGGCCTCGGGCAGGGTGAGTGTCATGCCTGTAGTCCATGCGTGCTCGGCGTTTACATATAAACGAATCATGGTTTTCTCATCACATAAGTGGCATGTGCCACGTCATCGTCGTAGCGGCTACGCCATACTCGGTCCGGCCTCACTCAAGCGCCCAGCCGGTGCGCGCAAGCCTTCGTCAATGGCCTCAGCCGCGGTGTCGACCATCCAGCGAATTTGCTCGGGCGTGATGATATATGGCGGCATGAAATACACCACATTGCCGATGGGTCGCAGCAGCAGGCCGCGCTTTAATGCTGCTTGGAAAATAGCCAAGCCGCGACGTTCGCGCCAGTCATAAGGAGTACCATTCGCTTTGTCTCGCACCAGCTCTATCGCGGCAATCATGCCCGTTTGACGCACGCTACTCACCTGCGGGTGATCACGTAAGGGAGCGATGGCCTCCGCCAAAATCAAAGCCAATTGGCGGTTCGCCGCGATGACATCATGCTGCTTGAAGAGATCTAATGATGCCAGCGCCACCCGTGCGGCGAGCGCATTGCCGGTATAGCTGTGCGAGTGCAGAAAGCCTTTCAGTGTGTCGTAACGATCGTAAAAGACCTCATAGATCCGCGCGTGCGTTAGCACGACTGACATCGGCAAATAGCCTGCGGTTAAGCCTTTCGACAACACCAAAAAGTCGGGCGTGATGTCGGCTTGTTCGCAGGCAAACAAAGTGCCGGTTCGACCAAAGCCAACAGCGATTTCATCGGCAATGAGATAAACATTATGCTCGTTACAGAGCTCGCGCAGGCGAGTGAGGTAGCGCGGCGAATACATACGCATGCCAGCCGCACCTTGCACCAAAGGCTCGACAATCACTGCCGAGACTTCATGCGCATGCTTGGCCAGCAGCGCCGCCATGCCCTCCAATGCGCGCTGGCAATACATATCACCATCGCCATCGGGCGCACCCGCAGGAGCTGCCGGCGATGGTGCTCGCAGTGGCGCTTGCAGCAGCGGTCGGTAGGTCTCAGAAAACAGTGGGATATCGGTGACGCTGAGTGCGCCAATGGTCTCGCCGTGATAGCTATTTTCGAGCGCAATAAAACGTGTTTTTTCAGGCAGGTCTTGATTGCGCCAAGCATGCACACTCATTTTCAAGGCAACTTCGATGCCGGAGCTGCCATTGTCGGCATAGAAACAGCGCGTTAGTCCTGGCGGCGCTAAGGCCACTAAGCGCTCGCTCAGCTCAACAATCGGCTCGTGGGTAAAGCCAGCTAAAATCACATGTTCGAGTGTGTCGGCTTGCTCGCGCAGAGCAGCATTAATCTGTGGGTGAGCATGGCCAAATAAATTCACCCACCATGAGCTGATGGCATCCATGTAGCGTTTGCCATCGAAGTCTTCCAGCCAAATGCCTTCACCACGGCGTATCGGCACCAATGGCAATTGTTCGTGGTCATGCATTTGCGTACACGGGTGCCAAACATGCGCTAGATCGCGGCGCGAAATATCGGCATTGCTAGAGCGCTTAGTCATTGCGCAGGCTCCTCATTGGCCTGCGTTTTAGCTAAGGTCGGCGCATCGGTTTTCGCGTAATGCGCAACGAGTCTAGCTGCCACCGAATCACTCCAGACGTTCACTGCGGTGCGGCACATATCCAGTGGTCTGTCAGTGATGAGCAGTAGGCCCAAGGCTTCAGCAGGCAGCCCCACGCGCTCCAAAATTAGCGCGATGGCGACAAGGCTAGCGGCAGGAATACCGGCCATGCCTGTTGAAGTGGCGAGCGCTAAAAATAGAACCAATAGCTGCTGCACAATAGTTAAATCAGCGCCCAGAAGCTGCGCTAGAAATAGCACCGCCACGCACTCATACAGCGCAGTGCCATCCATATTCATCGTAGTGCCTAGTGGCACGGTGAGGCCGGTCACAGATGAAGGCACTTTTGCGCGATCATTTAGGCAGCGTAGGGTCACCGGCAAAGTCGCTGCCGATGATGCGGTGGAAAATGCCATCCACAAGGCGGGACTCATGTCGCGAGCATGTTGCAACGGCGATACGCGAGCCAAACGCCAGAGCACAAGGCCAAGACTGAGTCCGGCATGCAGCACTAGCGCGAGCAAGACTGTGATGACAAACCAAGCTAATGGTTCTGCGGCGGCCCAGCCCACTTGCGTAGCACTGGAGGTGACTAGGGCAAAAACGCCAACGGGGGCCGTGCGCAAAACCCATTGCGTCACTGTCATTAGCAGGTGTTGCAAGCTATCCCAAAGTACCTGCTGGGGCTGACGAAACTCCCTTGGTAATGTGCGTAATGCTAAGCCCAACATTAGTGAAAACAGCACAACGGCAATCAAGTTTCCCGTGCTTAAGGCATGGAAAATATTGCCCGGTACCAAGCCTAATAATGTGCTTTGCCAGTCGCTACTGCCATTGGCGAACGTAGGTGAAAGGCTGGTTTGTGACATGAGGCTTTGCACATCATCCGGGTTTAGGCCGGAACGTAGGCCTGGCGCGATAACATTGCTCAAGATCAAGCCCATGCTGACGGCAAAGAGCGTGCTCATGCCGTAATAGCCTGCCGTGAGGGCTCCTAAACGCCCGGGCGCTTGGTCAAGCTTGCCGAGGCCAGCGATCAGTGTGGTGGCAATTAACGGTACGGCGACCATCTTCAGTGCATTTAAAAATAAGCTGCCGGTAACGCCTGTGATGCTGAGTGCGACGTCTTGCCACGGCGCTAGCGGGCCTGAGAGTAGCGCGGCGGCGACTAAGCCAAGACCGAGGCCTAATAAGATTTGCCGAGTTAAAGACATGCCTGCTCCAGTATAAGTGCTTAGGTGTGACCACCATCGAGCAAGGGTGGCATTGTGGAGCTACTTTAGCAGACTGGTTTGTGCACGGGGTAATGGCTAGCTATAGGTGTTTAGAACCCAGCGGCTTGGCCTTCGCGACGTGGATCTGCCGCGCCTTGCAAGGTGCTACCGCGACGTACAATGACACCATGACCACTTGCCATGTCGACTACTTTTACATCATGGCCGCGAGCCTTGAGTTCGGCGATCGCATCCCTGCCGAGTGTGCGCTCAACTTCGCTTGGGCCATTGCGATTGAGCGCCATCGGTAAAGATACAAGCTTGCCCGCATCGTGAACGCCGGCAATGTAGGCGCTCAGCACTCGTGCATTAAAGCCTAAGATGCGGCTGCCGCCGGGTGAACCCATGGCGAGTACAGGGCGGCCTTCACCATTAATCAATATGGTCGGCGACATGGCGCTGCGTGGGCGTTTGCCAGGGCCAACACGGTTGGCCACAGCTAGGTCATTTTGCGTGGGCACGAAGCTGAAATCAGTGAGCTGATTATTCATTAGCACGCCGCGAATTAGTAGGCGAGAGCCGAAGCGATCTTCGATGGATGACGTCATTGCCAACCAGCGGCCTTGGGTATCGACAATGCTGATATGACTGGTGCCGTGCTCGAGAACTTGTCCATCGGTGGCACTAATTTTTGCGCCATGTGGTCTGCCCGCTGGTACCGCACCTTGAGCGGCTAAGTCCCCAATTAGGCGTGCCCGTTGACTTAAGTAATAGTGGCTGAGTAGGCCACTTACTGGCACATCAACTTTGCGCGGATCAGCACCATAGCGCTGACGGTCGGCAAAACCTAAGCGCTCAGCTTCGAGCAAGCCATGTAAAGAGTCAGTGCTTAGGTCATTGCTCAGAATATTGAGCGCGGGGCCGCGTTGAGTTTGTTGATGGCGATGCCAAAGGCTGACCATTTCTAACACGCTAAAGCCACCGCTAGGTGCTGGGGCTGAGCAGGCAGTATAGCTAGCGATGGGTAGGCAGAGTGCTGGTGTTACGTCGGCACTATATGAAGACCAGTCGGTATCAGTGATGTCACTACCAGCAGCGCGTAATTCGCGGACAAAGCGCTTGGCTAGTTTGCCTTGATAAAAGGCTGATGGACCTTCTTTAGCCAGCGTTTCTAGCAGTTCGGCATAGGCTGGGTTTTTCAGCAAATGGCCGGTTGGCCAAGCTTTTCCGGAGCGATTGAGCAGCAGTGGTGCCAAGGTTTTTGAGCGCGCTAGCAGAGGATCGGTGGCGGAAAGCGTGTGCAAACGGTGCGATACCGGCACGCCTTTGCGTGCGGCCTCGATGGCTGGCGCGAGCAGGGTTTGCCACGGCAGCTTGCCCCAGCGCTGATGCGCCTGATCGAGCATAGACACGACGCCGGGCACACCAACCGCACGAGCGTTAGCAAGGGCTTCATCAAAGGTCATGGGTTCGCCATCGGCGCGTAAAAAGCGGCGATCAGTGGTAGCAGCAGGGGCTGTTTCGCGACCATCGATCGCAGTAACGCGTGCAATTTTTTCGCGCAATGGTTCGGCGAACACCATAAAGCCGCCGCCACCAAAACCAGATGACTGTGGTTCCACTAAACCGAGCATGGCTTGTGCAGCAATGGCCGCATCGATAGCACTGCCGCCAGCACGTAGCATCGTGAGCGCGGCCTCAGTGGCAAGCGGATGCGCAGTCACCACCATGGCGTTGGCAGAAGTCATTGTGCTTAGCGGGTAGCGGCCAGAGCCAGCTTCTGGTGTGGCTTGACGCAGAGCATTGGCCGCTAAAACAGCGGCTGTGTCGCTTGCGGGCTGATGGCTGCAGGCGCTCAGTATTAGGCCGATAGCAGCCAAAGTACTCAGCGCCGGCAGACGCATTAGCGTGGTAGCCCTAGGTTGTTCCAGAGCGCGAGCGTGGGCTCGGCTTGGTTCATGCTGTAGAAGTGTAGGCCAGGCGCGCCGCCGTCGAGCAATTGCTGGCTTAGGCGCGTAATGACTTCTTCGCCAAACGCGATGATGCTAGCGCTGTCGTCGCCGTAGCTGGCGATTTGTTGGCGTATCCAGCGTGGAACTTCGGCGCCACAGGCATCGGAGAAACGCACCAGATTTTTGAAGTTAGTAATTGGCATGATGCCGGGGATGATAGCAATATCGCAGCCGGTCGCGCGAACACGATCGACGAAGTGAAAATAGCTATCGGCGTTAAAGAAATATTGCGTGATGGCGGAGTTGGCGCCGGCGTTAGCCTTAGCGACAAAATTGCGCACGTCATCGGCCAGCGAGGCGGCTTGCGGATGGCATTCCGGATAGGCCGCAACTTCGATCTTGAAGTGATCGCCACTGTGCTCGCGGATATAGCGCACCAAGTCGGCGGCATACGGCAGCTCTTTGCTGCGCGCAGTCACTTCTGCTGGCAAGTCGCCGCGCAGTGCCACTAAGCGATCAATGCCCATCTCGCGATAGCCATCGAGCAGCTCAGCGATCTCGGCTTTGCTGTCGCCAACGCAGGATAAGTGCGGCGCGACCGCATAGCCCAGCGCTTGCACATCACGCACCGCACCCAAGGTACGGTCGCGAGTGGAGCCGCCGGCGCCGTAGGTCACTGAGAAAAACTCAGGATTTACGGCACCTAGGCGACGCGCCACTTCACGCAATTTCTCGGCACCAACATCGGTTTTTGCCGGAAAGAATTCGATGCTGAAGTGGCTCATATTAGTACTTGTAGCTCTCAGGTTTGAATGGACCTTCAACCGGCACGCCGATGTAATCGGCTTGTGCTTGAGTGAGCTTAGTCATGACGCCACCAAAGCCGGCAACCATGGCCGCAGCAACTTCTTCGTCGAGCTTTTTCGGCAGCACTTCAACGCGAATTTTCGCGGCTTTTTCATTGGCGGGTAGGTCGGCAAACTTCTCGCCGAAGAGGAAAATTTGCGCCAATACTTGGTTGGCAAACGAGCCATCCATGATGCGTGATGGGTGACCAGTAGCGTTGCCCAAGTTTACCAAACGGCCTTCTGACAACAAGATTAGGTAGTTGGGGTCAGTTGGGTTGGCTTCTGTGCCATGGGCGGTGCGATAGACTTTGTGCACCTGGGGCTTAACTTCATCCCAGACCCAGTTTTTGCGCATATAGGCAGTGTCGATCTCGGTGGTCGCCGTATCATTAAAAAAAAAAACGAAGCAATTATGTCATGCTCTTAAAATAACAGCGTCGCAGAATTTAAAA
>CAXIBK010000073.1:0-9926 GCA_964022225.1 uncultured Paraperlucidibaca sp. | reverse complement strand
AGCCCACTGCTATCGGTGCTCGAGGTTAGCGTTAAGCGAGACACTGAGGCGATTGATGCCAATGCCTCGCCGCGAAAGCCCAGTGTGGCAACAGCCTCGAGATCATCGACATGATGAATTTTGCTAGTGGCGTGACGTGCAAGCGCTAAAGGCAGATCATCCTGAGCAATGCCATCGCCATCATCACGCACTCGCAAGCAGGCCAAACCACCCTGCTCAATTTGCACATCGATAACACGGGCACCGGCATCGAGCGCATTTTCAATCAGCTCCTTAACCACAGATGCTGGCCGCTCAACCACCTCGCCAGCAGCAATTTGGTTAGCTAAGCGAGCGTCTAAAAGCGCTATGCGGGCCACGAATTAGTCTCGGTCAAACCAAGTGCCAGGCACTGGGAATTGTTGGCAAAAACGCACAACAGCCGCACCAATCGCCTGCGCTACATCACGCTGATAGCTCGCGCTGGTTAGGCGGTCTTCTTCGTCTGGATTAGAAATAAATCCAGTCTCAACCAAGAGTGACACCATGCCCGGCTCTTTTAGCACCGCAAAGCCAGCTTGCTCAACGCGCTTGCTATGCAGTCGATTCACGACATTAGGCAATGACTGCAAAATCAATTTACCCATTTCTAGGCTGTGTTTAAGCGTGCCCTCCACCATCATGCCAGCGAGCATATCGGTTAGATCATCGTTTTCAGCAACCACACCGCCGATCAAATCAGACTTGTTTTCTTGCTCAGCAAGCTCCTGCGCAAAGCGTGAGGTCGCGCCTTTTGCACCCTGCAATGACAAGGCAAAAACCGAGGCACCATTTGCTGCGCGATTAGCGGCTGAGTCGGCATGAACGGATATAAAAATATCGGCCTTGTGCTCGTGGCGGGCAATTTTTCGCCGCTGCTGAAGCGGAATAAAAAGTCGCTGTCACGAGTTAGCCGAGTTGTAATGCCTTTTTGCTTGCCCAAGTAGTCGGCTAGTGCACGAGCAATAGCTAAAGTGACATGCTTTTCATAAGTGCCACGACGGCCTATAGCACCGGGATCTTGCCCGCCATGGCCGGCATCAATGCTGACAATAATGTCTCGCCCATTTTTCTTGCCTGCAAACAGGCCACCAAATATTGAAGTTGGCTCAGGCTTGACGGTGGGTGCTGGCGATGCCGCTGCCGTGGCAACTTGGCCCGAAGCTACCACGCCTAAATCTATCACTAGGCGGTACATGCCCTGTGCATTCACTGGCAGCATAAAAATAGCCGCTTCAGCCTCTTCATTTAGCTCAACAATAAGTTTGCTGCGGCTGCCGCTACCATCTAGCGACACGCGTTGCACTGGACCCACTTGTGATGGAAGGTCTCGTGTCAAAAGTCGCGTTGTTGCATTTGGCACAACCACCACTAAACGCCCAGGCGAGGTTTCCTCACTCACGCGAAATTCGGTATCACTGGAAAACTCAAGGACCAGGCGTGTCTTGCCTTCAAAATTACCGGTGCGGGCGCCGACTAACTCCGCCGCCTGCGCACCCAGCGTCATAACACAACACATCAACAACAGCAGTTGCTGCACCCACTTACTCATACTATTCTCGCTAATAGTTGCTCGCCACGCGGTGTATGCGCCGTGATGGTGGCTAAGCGCCCGTCAGCCAACTCGTGACTCACCGGCGCTAAAGAAATATTCCAATCAGGTGTTGGCAGCAAAGGCTCACCTTGCGACGGCCACTCAACCAAGCTCAACTGATCGGATGAAAAATAGTCACGAAAGCCAATCAGCTCTAACTCTTCCGGATCGATCAACCGATATAAATCGAAATGATTCACCGTATTGCCATTTAAAACATAGGGCTCAACCAAGGTGTAGGTTGGGCTTTTAACTGCACCTTGATGTCCCAAAGCCTGTAACAAGCCTCGCACCAATGTGGTTTTGCCAGCACCTAAATCACCCTGTAAATACACTGTCGCGCCGCAAACATTGGCCGCAAAACATGCGCGCGCAATATCCCCGCCCAGCTGCTCGGTAGCCGATGCATCGAGCAACGTCCGCTGATAGCGAGTTAATGTAGCTACTGTAGGGGCTAAACGACTGGTCATAGCAATGGCTTACAGATGGTGACTAACCCCTAAGGATGTCAGAATGTGCGCCATGACGCGAATCCCTTTACATGAAAAAGCAAGTTTATCGCCCCCTACACTGCTGGCTTTAAAGGCCGACATTGCTGTGTGGGCGCGCGAGCTTGGATTCCAACAAGTCGGCGTCAGCGACATTGATTTAGGTGAGCATCCACAGCATTTGGCGCGATGGCTAGAGCAAGGCTACGAAGCCGGAATGGCATGGATGCACGAGCCGAAACGTGTAGCGCCAGCAGAACTGGTGCCGAACACGCAACGCATCATCAGCTTGCGCATGGACTACCTGCCCGCCGAGCCTCGTATTCACGAAATTTTGGGCGATGCCGATCGTGCCTATATTGCACGTTATGCTCTCGGCCGCGACTATCACAAGCTCATCCGCAAGCGCGTACAAAAGCTGGCCGACCGAATGGCTGAGGCGATTGGGCCATTTGGCTATCGCGCCTTTGTCGACTCCGCACCCGTGCTAGAAAAAGCCATTGCCGCGCAAGCTGGCCTCGGCTGGGCCGGCAAGCACACGGTGATCATCAATCGCCAAGCAGGCTCCTACTTTTTCTTGGCTGAGCTATTTACCGATTTACCATTGCCTGTGGACGAGCCGGTAAGCAGCCATTGCGGCACCTGCTCGGCCTGCATTGATATTTGCCCAACGCAGGCGATTATTGCGCCCTATGTGCTCGATGCCGGCAAATGCATTAGCTATTTGACCATTGAATATCGCGGCGTGATTGCTGAGCCGCTACGCCGAGCCATCGGCAATCGTATTTTCGGCTGCGATGATTGCCAGCTCGTGTGCCCATGGAATCGCTATGCACAGACCAGCCAAGAGCCGGCCTTTACCCCACGCCATGACTTCGATGGCCCGCCGCTGCTAGACCTATGGGCTTGGGATGAAATCACTTGGCTGAGCAAAACGGAGGGCATGCCTTTGCGCCGCATGAGTTACGCGAGCTGGCTGCGCAATCTATCGATGGCATTGGCTAATGCGCCTGCCAGCGCCGACATCGTGCAGGCACTGGCGATGCGCCGCGATGAACTCAGCGCCAGTGGCATGCTCAATGATGTGCTCACTGAACATATCGACTGGGCCATTAACGAGCAGACGGCAAAGCTACGTGCAGCGCAGTAGCAACTCAGCTATCGCTAAAGCCTGGCAACTTAAAGAAGTACTGGCGGTAATAGCGCAACTCTTCGATTGAGTCCTTCACGTCATCCAAGGCCAAATGTGAACTTTGCTTAGTGAAGCGCTGCAATAAATCGGGATACCAGCGGCGCGCCAGCTCCTTGACCGTGCTCACATCTAGGTTGCGGTAATGAAAAAAGGCCTCAAGCTTGGGCATACTGCGGTATAAAAAGCGACGATCTTGGCAAATGGAATTACCGCAAATGGGCGATTTTTTCGGATCAACGAAGCGACTCAAAAACTCCAGTGTTTGCGCTTCGGCATCGGCTTCGGTCAAGGTGCTGCGGCGCACTCGCTCAATTAAACCAGACTGCCCATGTTGACGGGTATTCCACTCATCCATGGCATTTAGCACGATATCTTTTTGGTGGATGGCCAACACTGGGCCTTCCGCCAGCACATTTAAATGTGCATCGGTAACAATCGTGGCGATTTCGATAATGCGATCGGTATCGGGGTTTAAACCCGTCATTTCGAGATCGATCCAGACTAAATTTCCGGCCTTATTATGATTCATGAACACTCCTAGTTGCCGTCAGTGGCACAATGCCCGCAGCATAGCAGAGCGCAACACCATTGCAGTCACCCAACAACGAGATAGGCCATGAGCCAACGCCGCATTAGTCGCCAACAAAGTTTTCGTATCGATCGCATTCAAGCTGAACGCATTGCCCGCGCCGCCAAGCGCGAAGCCAAAGCCGAAGCACTACTCGATGGTGGAGCCCTCGGCGTCGAGCAGCGCGGTCGCATCATCGCGCATTATGGCGTGCAGCTTGCCGTTGAAGCGCTCGATGGCGAGCTCATCGGCCAGCGCTTTCGCTGCCATCGCCGCGCCAACCTAGAGGCCTTAGTCACCGGCGATGAGGTCATTTGGCAGCCCGCTGCTGAAGCGGCAACTGGTGTCATTACGGCGATATTGCCGCGCCGATCGGTGCTGGTGCGCCCAGACCCATACAATAAGCTTAAGCCTGTTGCAGCCAATATCGATTTAATTTTGCTAATCATTGCGCCCGAGCCAACACCATCGGCGGAGCTCATCGATCGCTATATAATTGCCTGCGAAGCTACTGAAATTAGGCCAATCCTCGTGCTCAATAAGGCCGATTTGCTCACTGAAAAAAATTACGATGAATTAACTGAGCTGCTGGCCAGCTTTGCCGCCCTTGGCTACGAAACGCGCACGCTTTCAGCACATGGCGATACCGGCGATCTAGAGGCTTTGGTTGCCCAACACACGGTAGTGTTTGTTGGCCAATCCGGTGTTGGCAAGTCATCACTCATCAACACCCTACTGCCCGATGTCGCGCAAAAAGTAAACGAGGTGTCCAGCGGCTCCAAGCTAGGTCAGCACACCACAACTACTGCCTGTTGGTTCGATATCCCCACTGGTGGCGCGCTTATTGACTCGCCGGGCATTCGTGAGTTTGGGGTGTGGCATATGAATAAAGAAGAATTGCTTGCCGGCTTTATTGAATTCCAACCCTTTGCTGGCCAATGCCGATTCCGTAATTGTGCTCACGCCAGCGAGCCTGGCTGCTCGTTTCATCAGGCCGTTCTCGATGGCCATATTCAGCCACGCCGCTTCGCTAGCTTTCAGAAGTTAGTCAACGACATCGACACACGTTAGCGACGCGCTAAACACGAGATAAGCAGCTTGCGCTAGAGCCTAAGCGGCTGCATGCGTATACTGCGTGACTTTCTCGCCACACTGAGTCACATCATGGATCGCGCTATTGAGTTTGCAACCAACCACCACATGCTGGTGGCTACTTTTATCGCCCTGCTAGCGGCATTTATTTTCACCGAAATTCAACGTGGTGGCCGCCGCATTTCACCCGCCGACCTAACCCGCTTGGTCAACACTCAGGAGGCTCGCGTCATTGATTTACGCAATGCGCCTGAGTTTCGTGAAGGCCACATCACCGGCAGCGAAAACATGCCATATAGCCAAGTGGCTGAAAAAGCAGCCGCACTAGCAGCCGCTGGCAAACCGATTATTTTCGTTTGCGCCATGGGCCAAACCGCCGGTAACGCCGCTCGCAGCGTAAAACAGGCCGGCATGAAAGAAGTACATATTTTAAGCGGTGGCATTTCCACTTGGCGTCAACAAGGCCTACCGTTGGTACGCTGAGTCGCCACATATTTTCACGAATAGCAGGAGATTCTCATGGCTAAAGTAGCTCTTTACACCACCCGCACCTGCCCTTTCTGTGTGCGCGCCAAGCAGCTGCTGGGCAACAAATCCGTGGCCTTCGAAGATATCGACGTCAGCAATGCACCTGAGCAACGCGCCGAGCTGACAGCTCGCACCGGCAGCCGCACCGTGCCACAAATATTCATCAATGATGCCTTTATTGGCGGCTGCGATGAACTGTTTGCATTAGAACGTAGCGGCGAGCTCGACCGTCTTTTGCAGGCTTAAACCATTCCGCTTTAACCAGCCCACACCATAACAAGAGAGTCAAAATGGCCGACACCCAACCGCAATTTGCCCTGCAACGCATCTACCTAAAAGACACTTCGTTTGAAGTTCCTGGCGCACCGAAAGTGTTCCTGCAAACCTGGAACCCTGAGGTCAATATCGACTTGGCAACGGCGCATCAGATGCTCGAAGACGGCAAACACTACGAAGTCCAGCTGGCCATCACCGTGACAGCAAAAAACGAAGGCAGCACGGCATTTCTGGTGGAAGTGAAGCAGGCGGGCATTTTCCAAATCGAAGGCGTTGCTGAAGCTGAACTAGGGCCATTGCTTGGTGCTTACTGCCCAAATCTATTATTCCCATTTGCTCGCGAAGCCATTTCTGACCTAGTCGGCAAAGGCAGCTTCCCACAACTTTTGTTGCAGCCAGTCAACTTCGACGCGCTCTACGCCGATAGCCTGCGCCGCAAAAATGAAGCCGGCGCTGAAGCCGCAGACACTACTCGCCCGCAGTAAATCCTTGCTGGCGCCAAGCCTCATAGACCATCACTGCCACGCTATTGGATAGATTCAAGCTGCGACTGCCTGCCAACATGGGCAGCCGCAGCTTGTTTTCGGGCTCAAAAGTAGCCAACAGCTCGGCGGGCAAGCCACGAGTTTCCGGGCCAAAGACTAAGACATCACCCTCGTTGAGCACGGCCGCAAAAGCCGACTGCGAACCCTTTGTGGTTACCGCGCGCCAGCGTTTATCAGCTAAATAATCTCTGGCCGCCTGCCAGTTCGCGTGCACTTTTAGCGGCGCCCATTCGTGGTAATCCAAGCCAGCTCGCTTCAACTTACTGTCACTGAGCTCAAAGCCTAAGGGCTCAATCAGGTGCAATCGGGCGCCTGTATTGGCACATAAACGGATTATATTGCCAGTGTTGCCGGGAATTTCAGGCTCATAGAGCACGATGTCAATCATGAAGATATCCAAAAAAGTCTGCTGCTAGTTTGAGCACTAAGTCGTCAACCGCAACGAGCTAACGGCGTTTCTGTATCTCAGATGGCGAAAATGCCACCACGCAGGAGTGAAGAGCCGATTATGCATCTTGTCGTCGACACCGGTCTCGCCTATCGTGTGCCCAAAGCGCCACCGGTAAAATTAGTCATGCCAGCACGTCCAGCCCCGCAATCGATTGATGCGTTTTTGCATAGCATCAGCCGACGGGCAAGATTAACCGCCGAGCTCGCCACCCGCGATCCCGACGCTGCACAAGATATTGTACAAGAAGCCATGCTCACCCTCGTGGCAAAATACGGCAACCATGACCCCAGTAGCTGGGGCCCATTGTTTCACCGCATTTTGCACAGCCGCATGATGGATCATTTTCGTCGCGAAACCCGTAAGCGCAAATGGTTCACTTGGCTTGAGCCATTAGATGATGCTGGCGAAGAAGATCCGTGGCAGAACATTCCTGACCGCGTCGATAATAATCCGGTCACGCTGTTACAACAGGCCGACAATATGGATGCCGTGTTAGCGGCAGTGGGCGAGTTGCCCTTTAGACAGCAGCAAGCCTTCTTGCTGCGAGCCTGGGAAGGCTATGACACTGCTCAGACAGCCGAGGCAATGGGCTGTGCTGAGGGTAGCGTGAAAACGCATTACTTCAGGGCTTTAAACAAAATTCGCGCCAAGCTAGATGATATTGGCACGACAGCGGAGGACATGACATGAACAAGACACCAGAGCTTTCCCTTGAGGATGCCCGCTTCGCCAAACGCTTGGCCGACACACTTGATCGCTCCATTAGCGAGCCAGACCCTTTGTGGGATGCACGCGTGGCGCAAATTGTGGCGCAAGCCCAGCGCCAGCAAAAGCGCACGCATCGTTGGCAATGGTCAGGCGGCCTAGCCTTAGCCGCAAGCGTGGCATTTATGGTTGTGTTGCCAGGCGATTGGCTGCTCAAAACTAGCGGCACCGAAACCACGCAAGCACGCCCAGCAAGCAGCTCAGTAGATGGCCAAATGCTGGAAGAGATTGACTGGCTGATGTCGATGGAGGACACATCTCGTGGTCAACGCTAAACTGAGCGCGACACAGATGCGTCGAGCGGCCACTCAGCTCATGCTGATTAGTGCGCTCTCTGTGCCGACAATCGCGATGGCCGACATATTGCCTTGGGCATCCTTAAGCCAAGAGCAACAAGCCACGCTAGCCGACTTCCAGTCGCGCTGGGATGAGCTTAGTGATGCCCGTCGTAGCCAGCTTGTTGAGCGTGCGCAGCGCTGGAGCAGCCTGCCCGATGAACGCCGCCAAGCCATCTTGGCACGCTGGAACGAGATTAAATCATTATCACCAGAAGCACGCGATGCGTTGCGTCAGCGCTGGAACTCGATGTCGCCAGATGAGCGTCGCCAAGCTATTGCGGCACCTCGCGCCAGTGACGGCACCATGCCGGCCTCTATCTCCAACTAGTCATCATCGTCGCCACCCGTGCTCAAACCCAGCTCCTTGAGTTTGCGGGTGAGCGTATTGCGTCCCCAGCCCAACACCACTGCGGCATCACGCCGCCGCCCTCCAGTAAACTGCAGCGCCTCGGTAATCATCACGCGCTCAAACGCCGGCACCGCTTGATCAAGTAAAGCTCCAGCCGACTGATTTTGTAGCGCTTGCCGTGCCCATTGTGCCAATGCTTGCTCCCAGTTCGGCAGCACGGCATCTATCTTAGGCTCACCATCCTCTTGCAGCTCAGGCGGCAAATCGCTGATTAAAACCTCACGCCCCGTAGCCATCACAGTAATCCAGCGACAAGTATTTTCAAGCTGACGAACATTGCCCGGCCAAGGCAGTTTTTGCAGATAAGCTGATGCAGCTAACGTCAACGTTTTGGGCTCAACCTGTAACTCTTTTGCCGCGCGCGTCATGAAAAACTGTGCCAAACGCGGAATATCAATACTGCGATCACGTAGGCGTGGAATGTGCACACGAATGACATTGATACGATGAAATAAATCTTCTCGAAACTTACCCTCAGCGACTAATTTTTCGAGATTCTGATGCGTGGCTGCAATGATCCGCACATCCACCCGCACCGGGGTGTGGCCACCAACTCGATAAAACTCACCATCGGCAAGAACACGCAGCAAACGCGTCTGTGTGTCGATGGGCATATCGCCAATTTCATCGAGAAATAAAGTACCGCCATCGGCCTGCTCAAAGCGGCCAGCACGCTGCGTACTGGCGCCAGTGAACGCACCTTTTTCATGGCCAAATAGCTCAGACTCCATCAAGTCTTTGGGAATCGCCGCCATATTAAGCGCAATAAATGGCTTACGTGCGCGCGGCGAATGCTCATGCAAAGCGCCAGCGACCAACTCTTTGCCAGTGCCAGACTCACCGTTGATCAGCACAGTGATATTCGAGTTACTGAGTCGGCCAATGGCGCGAAACACTTCCTGCATCGCTGGTGACTCACCAATGATGCTAGTCGAGCGCGCAACCTCTGCCACCGCCTCTATCGCCGGCGTAATCTGCTCTAAATGATGCACTACGGCACGCTGCACTAAAGCTACCGCTTCATCGACATCAAATGGCTTCGGCAAGTACTCAAATGCCCCGCCCTGATACGACGCCACCGCCGAACTTAAATCGGAGTGCGCCGTCATGATGATTACCGGTACCTGCGGATGCAGTTCGCGCACTTGAGTCAAAAAACTTAAGCCATCGATACCGGGCATACGAATGTCGCTCACTAATGCCATTGGCTGCTCATGCTTTAAACGTGTCAATGCGCTAGTCGCATCCTCGAAGCTGCTTACCGCCAAGCCAGCCTGTGTCAGTGCGCGCTCAAGCACCCAACGAATGGCGCGATCGTCATCGATGACCCATACAGTGTGTTTAGTCATGGGATTTTTCCAAAGGTAGGTAAATGCTAAAAAGTGTTCGGCCTGGATAGGAGTCGCACTCAATCAGGCCGTGATACTGCTGAATAATGTCTTGCGCAATCGACAATCCAAGGCCATTGCCGGTAGCACGACCACTAATCATAGGGTAGAAAACAGACTGCTTAATATCGGTCGGTATGCCCGGTCCGTTATCAGAAATATCAATACGCAATACGAGGCGATGACGCTGAGCACCGATGGTGAACTGGCGCATCGGCCGTGTTTTAAAGCTTAACGTTGGCTCACGATCGCTGGGATTTTCCAACAATGCTTG
>CAXIBK010000072.1:0-9982 GCA_964022225.1 uncultured Paraperlucidibaca sp. | reverse complement strand
TTAGTTGCGCCATGGCCTTGGCGAGGCTTGCTGCTCACGCCATTCTCTAATGAGCGCTGCCTGCCATACATCAATAGACCTATGCCAGTAGCGTAAATCGGGTTTTGCAAAAGCTCTTCCATGCCACCTAATTTCAGTGACTGCGGCATGCCAATACGCACCGGTAAATGGAAAATAGATTCGGCTAGTTGCACTGCGCCTTCGATGCGCGCCGAGCCACCAGTCATCACCACACCAGCAGCTAAGTGCTCGCCATAACCACTGCGATCAAGCTCAGCCTGCACAAGGCTAAACAGCTCTTCGTAGCGTGGCTCAACAACAGCAGCCAATGTTTGTCTTGCCATGGTGCGAGCTGGACGATCGCCCATGCCGGGCACACTAATAGTTTGCTCAGGATCAACAAGCTGCGGAACAACACAGGCATAGCGCGTTTTGATGTCGTCGGCCGCTGGTGTTGGCGTGCGCAAAGCCATCGCGATGTCATTAGTCACTTGGTCGCCAGCAATTGGAATTACCGCCGTATGACGAATGGCGCCATTCACAAACACTGCAATATCAGTTGTGCCGCCACCAATATCGATCAGGCAGACACCAAGCTCTTTTTCATCATCGGTTAGCACGGCAAAGCTCGATGCGTATTGCTCCAGCACCAAATCATCGATCGTGATGTCACAGCCACTCACACATTTTTCGAGATTCTGTGCGGCGTTAGCAGAGCAGGTCACCATATGTATATGACCTTCTAGGCGCACACCAGCCATGCCCAAAGGATTGCGGACATCGCCTTGGTTATCGACTAGATACTCTTGAGGCAACACATGCAATACGCGCTGATCGACAGGATTAGCGCCTGACTTTGCCGCCTCTATAACGCGCTCGATGTCATTTTTCGACACCTCGCCATCACGCGTGGCAACCACGGCGCTAGCGTTGCGACCGCCAATATGGCTACCGACAATGCCAATATAGGCTGAGTAAATACTGCAGTCGGCCATCAACTCAGCCTCACCTACAGCCTCTTTGATGGCCGCCATGGTTTCGTCAATGTTGACGACCACACCTTTGCGCATGCCTTTTGATGGCCGCGAGCCGTAGCCAATTATTTCTAATGACTGCTCCGCGGTATTGATTTGACCGACTAGGCAAACCACTTTTGAGGTGCCGATGTCGATTGCCACAATCATAGGTGCTTGTGCGTTATGTGCCATGTTATCCATCCTAGCCACCGAAGGTGACCGAAAGCTGCCGTGATATATATTGCTCATTGTTGTTTTACCCCGCTTGCCGCCAACCAATCGCCACGCCGTTGCGATAGCGCAAATCTATTCGAGCGATGCTAGTTATCTCGCCCGCCAACTGGCGCTCATAGAGCACCGTAAATCGCTCTAACTTGGCCAAAGTGTCTTGGCCATCTACTAATACTTTTACGCCGTCATTGAGCGTTAACTCCCAACTCATTCGATCGGTAAGCGCCAAGGCCTCTATGCGCAAACCAACTCGCGCTAAAACAGCCGACATTTTTTCGTAACGCTGTAAAACAAACTGTGATTGCGAGCGCGGCCCCGAAAGTAGCGGCAAGTTGCTAACGCCAGTGGCGCTGCGCGGACGAAACACCGAACCATCCTCACTCACCAAACCGCTGGGCTGCCAACGCGCAACCGCCTGCTTCTCACGAATATTAATGCGCACTGAATTTGGCCAATGGCGCGATGCGCTGACATCTGCAACCCAGGGATAACGCTTCGCAGTGCGCTGCAAAGCAGCTAAGTCAACAGTGAAAAACGTGCCACGCACTTGTCGCTCTAGAGCCGCTTGCAAATCGTTGCGCTCGAGTTGATGCAACTCACCAGTAATATTGACGTGGCTGATGGGCGTCTTGAGTTGCCAATCGCGCCATACCGTCGATACCGCTACGAGCACAACTGCAATCGCAATCAGCGACACCAACAGCACTAGCTTTTGCCCCAAGCCTGCCGAGAAGCTAAAGCTCAGCTTCCAGCTTAATAGGTGTCGCCAACGCCCATTTGCCAACAATGGCTCGCGTGCAGGCTTCGGCTTGGGCCGAGGCACAGCACCTATGGGGCGGCGAGCAGCATTCATGCGGCGTCTCCGTTTTCGCGCGTGGCTTGCGCCAAAATCGCCAACACCAGCTGCGTGAAATCAATACCGCATGCAGCGGCGGCCATCGGCACTAATGAGTGATCGGTCATGCCGGGTACTGTGTTGATTTCGAGCAACCAGAAACGGCCATCAGCATCGCGCATGGCGTCAATTCGCCCCCAACCACGAGCGCCTAAGACACGAAATGCTTCGAGTGCCAAACGCTGTAGCTCAGCCTCATCTTCAGCAAGCAAGCCACTTGGGATGTTGTACTGAGTGTCATTGCGCGAATACTTTGCTTCAAAGTCGTAGAAGTCAGTTGCCGGCACCATGCGAATAGCTGGCAAGGCACGGTCGCCTAGTATGGCGATGGTGTATTCGCTGCCTTGAATAAAATGCTCAGCAATAACTTCACTATCGTGCTTTGCCGCGACTGCATAGGCCTTCGCTAAGTCTTCAACGCTATAGACTTTAGCCATGCCAATGCTTGAGCCTTCGCGTGAGGGCTTAACCATTAACGGCAAGCCTAAGTCGGCAACAACGGCGGCGAAATCCATGCCAGCATACAAACGGCGATACGTTGGCGTTGGCAGACCACAACCAACCCACAGCTGCTTAGTGCGCGCTTTATCCATGCCAATGGCTGAGGCCATGACGCCGCTACCGGTATAGGGCACTTGGAATTGTTCGAGCACGCCCTGAATAACGCCATCTTCGCCGCCGCGACCATGGAGCACGATAAAGGCACGGTCATAGCCCTGCACTTCGACAATATCGCGCTCAGCAGGATCGAAGCGATGCGCATCAACTCCGGCTTCTTGTAAGGCTTTCAGCACCGCAGCGCCGCTGACTAATGACACGGGTCGCTCGGCGGCAGTGCCACCATAGAGCACGGCCACGCGGCCAAAATCGACAGACTGGCTCATGCCTTAGACTCCGATAAATAGAGTTGGTGTTGCGCCAGCTCCACGGCAATGCTGCCGACGGTGCCAGCACCTTGGGTTAGTAAGACATCGCCGGCTTTTAAAATGCTCGGCAAAATGCTGGCTAGCTCATCACTGGCCTCAACAAATACCGGATCAACTAGACCGCGATTGCGCACGCTGCGTGCTAGCGAACGGCTATCGGCACCAGAAATGGGCTTCTCACCCGCGCTATACACATCGAGTAAAAGTAATGTGTCGACGCTAGAGAGCACATGGACAAAATCTTCAAAACAGTCGCGCGTGCGCGTGTAGCGATGCGGCTGAAACAGCATGACTAAACGGCGATTTGGGTAAGCTTGACGGGCAGCGGCAATCGTTGCGGCCACTTCACGTGGATGATGGCCATAGTCATCAACCAATTGCACACCATGCATGTCGCCTAAGCGCTGGAAGCGACGACCCACGCCTTCAAAATCATCGAGCGCTTTGACCATGGCAACATCGTCAACACCCTCATCGGTAGCCACAGCTATCGCCGCCAAGCTGTTTAAAACATTGTGCAGGCCAGGCAAATTTAACGTTACCTGCAGAGGATCGCGGCCTTCACGCAGTGCTGTAAAGCGTGTCTGCAAACCATCTTGCTCGATGTCTACCGCGCGCACATCATTGCCTTCGTTAAAGCCATAAGTCACGGTTGGGCGAGCAATCTGTGGCAGTAGTTCGGTGACGATTGGATCATCGCCACAAACAACGGCAAGGCCGTAAAACGGTAGGTTGTGCAAGAAATCAATAAAGGTGCGCTTTAGTATCTCAAAATCGCCACCGTAGGTTTCCATGTGATCGGCATCGATGTTGGTGACAATCGAGACCATGGGCCACAAATGTAAAAACGAGGCGTCACTTTCATCTGCTTCAGCGACAAAATAACGACTGCTTCCGAGCTTGGCGTTGGTGCCTGCGCTATTTAGCAAACCACCAATCACATAGGTCGGATCAAAACCGGCTTCACCCAAAATCGACGCAATCAAGCTCGTGGTAGTGGTCTTACCGTGTGTACCAGCTACGGCTATGCCGTGGCGATAACGCATCAGCTCAGCCAACATTTGCGCGCGGCGCACAATTGGTAAGCGACGGCTTAGTGCAGCACTCACCTCTGGGTTACTAGTATCAATCGCGGTAGACACCACCAAGACATCCGCCGTTTCAATGTGGACCGCATCGTGGCCGATAAAAATATCCACACCCAGCTCTTTTAAGCGCTGCGTGTTCTTGCTTTCTTTCATGTCCGAACCAGCGATTTCATAGCCCTGATTGAGCAAGACCTCGGCGATACCGCACATGCCTGCGCCACCGATGCCGACAAAATGAATGCGACGAATCCGGCGCATTTCAGGAATTTCAATCATGCGGCTGCGTGTGATGGGTCTCATGCTTCACCTCGTAAAATCGTGTTAACCACACGCGTAGTGGCTTCGGTCTCTGCCAAGGCACGAGCCTTTTCAGCCATTAGTTGTAATGTTTCGCGCTGTAATAAGTCGCGCAAAGTAGCGGCAAATGCCGACACCGTTAAATCTTTTTGTTGAAACAATAACGCCGCACCAGCATCGCTTAAAAAGCGTGCATTGGCGGTTTGGTGATCATCAACAGCATGTGGGAATGGAATCAGTACCGATGCCACACCCACTGCTGCCAACTCGGAAACGGTTAGCGCACCGCTACGGCAAATAACGACATCGGCCCACGCGTATTCAGCCGCCATATCATCGATAAATGGCAGCACCGTGGCTTGCACGCCGAGCTTGGCGTAGACCGCCTCAGCATTGGCTGCATGCTTGCGGCCGGCTTGATGGCGAATGATTGGGCGCGCTGCTGGCTCTAGCTCAGCGAACGCTTCTGGCACCAATTGGTTTAACGCCACAGCACCTAAACTTCCGCCTAAAACCAGTACCTGCAGCTGGCCTTGACGTTCGCCGTAACGAATAGCGGGCATGGGCAAGCTAGCAATGTCAGCACGCACTGGATTACCCACGGTGCTTACCTTGCTCGAAGCGGCAAAGGCACTGGGGAAGGCCTGCAAAATGCGTGTGGAAAAACGCGCCAGAGTTTTATTAGTAAAACCGGCAATGGCGTTTTGCTCATGGATATACAGTGGCAGGCCCAATAGACGCGCGGCCACGCCACCGGGGCCAGTAACATAGCCACCGAGGCCAATGACGGCATCGGCATTGACGCGGCGGCAAATTGCCATCGCCTGCCAAACCGCTACAAGCAACTTAAACGGCGCTTGCAGCAAAGGCAGCAGGCCATTGCCGCGTAGGCCACCAACATTTAAGTAACTAATAGCAATGCCCGCTTTCGGCACGATGTCGGCCTCAATGCCGCGCGCTGTACCCAGCCAATGCACTTTCACGCCCTCAGCTTGCAGTCCACGCGCCACAGCTAATGCCGGGAAGACGTGACCGCCAGTGCCGCCAGCCATCACTACCACCGATTTAACGATAGTCATTGAGGCCTCCCGGACGACGCACAGCACGTTCTTGTGGCTCGCTGGCTTCGGCATCGATGCGCAAAAGCACTGCCAAGACCACAAACATCATGACCAAACTGGAGCCGCCGTAGCTGACTAGCGGTAGCGTCAGGCCTTTGGTTGGAAACAGACCGATATTAACGCCGATATTGATCGCTGCTTGGATGCCGATAGTCACCGACAAGCCATAGGCGACATAACCAGAAAATATCTGGCCAGCACGCTCAGCACGTTGGCCAATACGCAAGCCCGTCATGACCAAGGTGACCATGGCAAGCAATAATAACAAGACGCCGACTAAACCAAACTCTTCGGCATAAACGGCAAATACGAAGTCGGTATGAGCTTCGGGCAAGTAGAATAATTTTTGCACGCTATGCCCTAAGCCAACACCAAACCAATCGCCACGACCGAAGGCGATCAAGCTTTGCACTAATTGGTAACCGCTATTGTATTGATCGGCCCATGGGTCAGTGAACGCCAACAAGCGTTTCATGCGATAAGGCTCGGCCACCATGATGCCGATAGCGCCCAATAAGATCCCGCCCGACAGCATTAAATACAGCGCCATTGGCGAGCCTGCTAAAAACAGCATTGCCATCAAGGCAATGATGATCACCATGCTGGCGCCGAAGTCAGGCTCTGCCAGCATCAAGGCAACGGATAGGCCGGCAAATGCCATTGGCTTAAGGAAGCCCATCCAGCCTGAGCGCACATCTTCTTGGCGGCGCCACAAATAGGCAGCCATCGCCAACACGCCAGCAAACTTCAAAATTTCCGATGGCTGAATAGTGAAACCACCAACGCCAATCCACCGCATGCTGCCATTTACGCGACGGCCAATACCGGGAATCAAGACTAATACAATCAGCACAAGCGCCAATAAAAACAGCCAGTAGCTATAACGATTCCATGTCTCCATGGGCACTTGCGAAACTACAGCAGCAACCACTAGGCCAGTGGCGAGGTAGATCAAATGGCGGGTGAAGAAGTAAAACGGATTGCCGTAGTTGGCATCAGCCACACCCATCGAAGCCGAGCCCACCATAATCAGGCCGATGCAAAATAAGAAACCTGCCGAGAGCAGCACATACTGACGATCGCTGAGCAGACTTAGATTCAGGCGTAGGTTTTGATAGGGAACGAGCACGCGGGCCATCATGACGAATGCCCCGCAGGTGAACTGGCAAGAAATGCTTGCACGCCAAGCGCAAACTGATCGCCACGATCTTCGTAATGCTTAAACATGTCAAAGCTAGCGCAGGCCGGCGACAGCAAGATGGCATCGTGAGGCTGGGCAAAACGGCGTGCGCTGGTGATGGCCTCATCCAAGCTCCCGCAACGCTGACGCGGTATCTCGGCGGTGATGGCGGCATCAATCACTGGTGCATCCTCACCGATCAACACGAGCGCACGACCAAAGCTGGCCATAGCTGCTTGCAATGGCGCGAAATCTTGCCCCTTCCCCACGCCGCCAGCAATCAACACGACACGGCCGCCAGCTGGCGCAATGGCTGCACCCAGACCATGAATAGCGGCGAGTGTTGCGCCCACATTGGTGCCCTTGGAGTCGTTGTACCACGCGATGTCATTGGCCAAAGCGACGCGTTGGCAGCGATGCTTTAAGCCACTGAAATCTCGCAATGTGGCTAGCATGGCATCACGCGAGAGGCCCACAGCCTCACCCAATGCCAAGCACGCTAGCGCATTGGCAATATTGTGCTGTCCAAAGATTTGCAACTCAGCGACCGGCATCAATAGCTCGCGGCCGCGCGCCAACCAAGGCTGGCTATCGACACTTAAAACGCCGTAATCGTTTAGATCTGGCGCACTCAAACCAAAACTGGCATGCGGCAGACTATCGGCAATTAAAGGCCGTGTGAGCTTGTCATCGCGGTTAAATACATAGCGCTGACAATTACGGAAAATGCGGTGTTTGGCTTGGTGGTATTCGACCATACCGCTGTAGCGATCCATATGATCTTCGCTGATGTTCAACACCACCGCCACTGCGGCTTTCAACGAATGCGTGGTTTCAAGCTGAAATGAAGACAGCTCCATGACATAGAGGTCTTTGTCACCCTCAGCGAGCATGTCTAATACTGGTGTGCCGATATTGCCGCAAACCCCAACACGTAAGCCGTCACGCTCGGCCATCAAACCCATCAAGGTGGTGACCGTGCTTTTTGCGTTAGATCCGGTAATGGCAATAATCGGTGCTGTAGCTTCACGGCAAAATAGTTCTACGTCGCCAACCACCAAAACGCCTGCGCGACTTGCAGCAGCAATTTCTGGTGTAGAAATGGCCATACCTGGGCTGGAAATAATTTCACTGGCCGACAACAGCAATTCGGCATTCAAGCCACCCAGATGCACATCAACTTCAGGAAACTCAGCGCTGAGTTCGGCTAAGCCGGGCGGATGCTCGCGCGTATCATTAACCGCAACGCTATAGCCTTTACTACGCAAATAACGCACGCACGAGAGTCCAGTCTTGCCCAGACCAATCACTACTCGTAGACCACCGCGCGCTATTAACATGCTCAGCTCCTAACGCAATTTCAAGGTCGCAAGACCAATCAAAACCAACATGAATGAAATGATCCAGAAACGCGCAACCACGCGAGTCTCAGGCCAGCCCTTGAGCTCAAAATGATGATGAATGGGTGCCATGCGGAAGATGCGCTTGCCGGTGAGTTTGAAGCTGGCCACTTGCATCATGACCGACACGGTCTCCATGACGAAGACTCCGCACATGATGAATAAAACGATTTCTTGGCGCACGATGACCGCAATCGTGCCAAGCACAGCACCTAATGACAGCGCACCGACATCGCCCATGAAAACTTGCGCGGGGTAGGCGTTGAACCAGAGAAAGCCAAGGCCGGCTCCAATGATCGCGCCGCAGATAATGATGAGCTCGCCTGAGCCCGCTACGAAAGGGATTTGCAAGTAAGTGGCGAACTTAATGTTGCCGGTAACGTAGGCAAAAATTGCCAAGGCGCCGGCAACCATAACGGTGGGCATAATCGCCAAGCCATCAAGACCGTCGGTCAAATTCACGGCGTTACTTGCGCCTACGATGACAAAGTAGCTGAGCACGATGTAGGCGATGCCAAGCGGAATAATAATGTCTTTGAAAAACGGCACGATGAGGCTGGTTTCAATCGGCGTTTTGGCCGTTAGGTATAAAAATACGGCCGCACCAAGACCCGCCACCGACTGCCAAAAATACTTCCAACGACTGGGCAGGCCACGTGGGTTTTTCTCCACGACTTTGCGATAGTCATCGACCCAGCCAACCATACCAAACACGGCCATCACCGCCAGCACGACCCAAATATACATATTATCCAAGCGCGCCCAGGCTAAAGTGCTAACCAGAATAGTGGTCAAAATCAGCGCGCCACCCATGGTTGGTGTGCCCGTTTTAGCCAGATGCGTTTGTGGACCATCGTTACGGATGGCTTGACCAAACTTCATCGCTTTCAGGCGCTCAATCATCCACGGCCCCCACCACAGCGATAACGCAAAGGCAGTGACAATACTGAGCATGAAGCGAAAGGTCAGGTAGTTAAATACCGCAAACCCTTTCACATGCTGGCTGAGCCAGTCCGCTAAGAGTAAAAGCATTAGTGAGCCCCCACCGACTCGGTCACCGCGTGCACGACTTGCTCCATGCGTGCGCTGCGTGAACCTTTAATCAAAGCGCTGACTACGCCTTGTAGCTCATGCTCCAATGCTTTCACTAAGGCATTATGATCCGGGAATAGTTGCGCCTGATTACCAAACCCATCGGCATAGAACTGTTTGTGCTGACCTGTGGCCAGTAACGCGTCTATTTTTTTCATTTTTGCGTACGCTCCGACTTCACGATGGCCCGATGCGGTGGCATCGCCCAATTCACCCATATCGCCCAACACCAATACGCGCCGACCCGGCAGTGAGCACAGCAAATCAATCGCTGCTTTCATGCTGTCGGGATTAGCGTTGTAAGTGTCATCAATGAGATAAGACTCACCGAGGCGATGCAGCACACTACGACCCATAAATGGGCGTGTGCTTGATAAACCTTGCACAATCGCCTCTAACGACACGCCACAGGCATGCGCTAGTCCGGCTGCCGCCAATGCATTGGCGACCTGATGACGCCCTAGTACTTGCAGCTGAACTGGCGCCGACTGCTCACCGATATGCAGCTGAAAAGCGTATTGCGGCGTCTCGCCGTGGTTAATATTGCTGGCGTAAATATCTGCCCCAGCATGCAGCGAAAAAGTCACCACACGGCGTGCGCCCAACGTTGCCAGCCAGAAGTCAGAAAACTCATCATCGCGATTAATCACCGCCACGCCGTTTTCACCCAAGGCCGCAAAAATTTCGCCCTTGGCACGGGCAATGCCTTCACGACTGCCGAAACCTTCTAAATGTG
>CAXIBK010000071.1:0-10014 GCA_964022225.1 uncultured Paraperlucidibaca sp. | reverse complement strand
TTTATCAACATATTGGCATCTCGCTGCGCGGCATTATGCGTGCAGTCTGGGTCAACCTTACGAGCGGGCAAGTGCGCCAAGGTGGCAGCACATTAACCCAGCAATTGGTGAAGAACTTTTATCTAAGCGACGAGCGCTCGCTCACACGTAAAGTCAACGAAGCTCTGATGGCATTGCTGCTTGAGGCGCATTACAGCAAGTCTGAAATTTTAGAAACCTATCTCAATGAAGTGAATCTTGGGCAGCAAGGCACGCGCTCGATTAACGGCTTTGGCTTGGCCGCTGAATTTTATTTTGGCCAGCCACTGTCTGAGTTGTCGTTACCGCAAGTGGCGCTACTTGTTGGCATGGTAAAAGGCCCATCGTATTACAACCCGCGTCGTAACCAAGAGCGTGCCTTGCAGCGCCGCAATATCGTGCTCGATAACTTATATCGCGAAGATAAGCTCAGCGCGCCCGATCGTGATGTCGCGATGAACAAGCCTTTAGGTGTAATCGCTAAGCCATCGGCATCGAACAATCTTTACCCCGACTTCCTCGATGTGGTTCGCCGCCAGTTGCGCGAAAGCTATAAGTCAGATGATCTCACCAGCCAAGGGCTGAGTATTTACACCACGCTAGATCCACGGGTGCAGAATGCTGCTGATGCCGCTCTGCGCGATACTGTCGCGCGCCTTCGTAAGCAAGGCCGCAAGCTTGATAAACTTGAAGGTGCTGTGCTGGCGGCCGATCTTCGTAGTGGTGAGCTGCGCGCCTTAATTGGCGGTACGGGCGTTTTTACTGGCTATAACCGTGCCATCGATGCCTCGCGCCAAGTTGGCTCATTGCTGAAGCCAGCTATTTACCTGACCGCATTGAGCACGGGTCAATACACCTGGCAAAGCCCGATTAGTGACGATCCCGTAGAAGTGGTGAGTGATTCCGGTAAGCGTTGGGAGCCACAAAACTACGATAAGCAAAGTCATGGTTCGGTGCCATTGCGAACGGCCTTGGCTAGCTCGTATAACCAAGCTGCCGTGCGCTTGGGCATGACCGTGGGCTTGCCAGCGTTTATCAATACGCTGCGTCAGCTCGGAGTAGAGGGTGACCTGCAAAGCTATCCATCGCTACTGTTGGGTGCTTTGAACCAGTCGCCAATACAGGTATTGCACTTGTATCAAGTCTTGCTGACCGGCGTGCGTTCGCCAATTCAGAGCATTCGTGAGGTCGTTGATTCAGATGGCCAAACCTTGCAACGTTTTGCTGGCGAGCGCCGCCAAGTCGTCGATCCTGCCGATACTTATGTTCTGCATTATGGCCTTGAGCAAGTCGCGCGTGCTGGCACCGCTGCCTCTGCGTATCGGCGCTTACCGAGCAGCACAGTGGTTGCCGGCAAGACAGGCACAACGAATGATCTACGCGATAGCTGGTTTGCTGGCTCGGCTGGCGACCTGTTAGGTGTGGTCTGGTTGGGTCGTGATGACAACGGCTCTACTGGTCTATCAGGCGGCACAGGCGCATTGCCGGTATGGACCGATATGATGGCGCGCTTATCGCCGAGCTATCATGCGCCCGATATGCCTGCCGATGTGGCGTGGGAGTGGTTGGACCCATCTACAGGTCGCTTGAGCAATGCGGAGTGTGGTGGCGTTCGCATACCCGTGGCGGCCAAGTCGCGGCCACAAGAGATGACGCCCTGTGCCACTGGTGGCATCCCTGGGTTTATCGACTCCATGGTCGATGGCGTGTTGAATTTATTCCGTTGAGTCGTCGCTTGCTGCCGGCGTATTGTCAGTTACGGCGTCTTCTGCGGTGGGTTTGCGCACTGGTGGCGACTCGGTAATGCTTGGTTCTGGCAATGCATGCGTGTTGCCAATGATCTCCGGCAGCACGCTTTCGGGCAGTGCCTCTTCGCTTGCTGTAACTGGCTCAAACACCACATCTTTACCAAACACGGCCTTGCCATCGAACATCAAAGTCATCACCGCCATTTCTAGGATATTCCCCTTGCTATCAGGTCCACGAAATTTTACGGGGAAATTTCGCAAGCCTGGCGCTAGCCATATGTCGTAACCGCTTTGACGCGTGCCATCGCTGCGTATGCGCGAGCCGGTGAGATGAATGGTGCGCAGTGCGCCGCCGGGTAGCTTAATTTGGTCTTCAGAAATGATGTTCAGTGCAATTTCATACACGGAGCTGCCTGTGGTGACCATGATTCGCTTTTCAGCTTCGCCGCTATAACTGACGGCCACGTGGTAGGGCAGGCTAGCCATGTCTTGAAAGTCGGGTGTAATCGGAGCGGTTTCGCGATGTCCTGCCTTGCCGTGTATGACCACGCCGGCATCGCGATCAAAATCTGCGTATTGCTTCAGGTCGTTATTTAATAGTAGGCGGTAATGCTCGGGGAGTAAGCCCTCTGGCGAAACCTGGCCTTCGCTGCTGAGCGTAGCGGTAAAGCCGAACTTGCTAGCATTATTGATAATGGAATAACGAAAGCCCTCCATAAACCATTGCTGTGTGAGCTTGAGTTGGAAGCCGTAATAGCTTGCGCGCTGTAGAGCAGTAACTTGTATTGGAAAGCTCGGCGCAGGCTCAATGATTTCAGGGGCCGGCACATCAGCAACAATCTCATTGAGTAAGTCGTCGCTGATGGTGGGCTCGGTAGCCTTTACAATAATTTCAGGCTTCGGTGTCGTCTTTGGTTTGGGCTTTATCGCTACAGGCTTGGCTCGTTCAATGGTTTTCGGCGCATCTGGCTTGAGCAAATACACCATCGGCCATTCGCTTTCTGGCTTGGGTTTGGCGAACGCAAGCTTGACGCGCTTGAGTTCCTCGGCAGGCTTTTTCGACAATATTTCATCGCTGCTTTCATCTTGCCACGGCCAAGACCATTCGATATCGGTGAAAGTCAGCACGTGCGCCAGCGCCGATAGCACAATAGCTATGCAGAGACGCTGGCGGCCTGTCATGGCTTAGCGACGCGTCGCCATCAGCGCGCGTTCAGCTGCGGTGATGGTGTTGCTAATATCAGACTCGGTGTGCGCGATGGAGACAAAGCCCGCCTCGAAAGCCGACGGTGCCAAATACACGCCCTCAGCCAACATGGCGTGAAAGAATGCCTTGAAATACTCGGTGTCGCCCTGCGTTGCCTCGGCAAATGACCATGCCGGCGTTTCGCTGAAGAAGAAGCCAAACATGCCGCCAATATGGTGTGTGCTGATGGCTACGCCAGTTTTGCGACCTACGGCCTCTAGGCCTTCGCAAAGCGCTTTGGTGCGCGCGCTCAATTGTTCATGAAAGCCGGGTTGACGGATCAGCGACAACGTTTTCAAGCCCGCGCGCATGGCGATGGGGTTGCCCGAGAGCGTGCCAGCTTGGTAGACCGGGCCCAATGGTGCGATGCATTCCATGATGTCGCGGCGACCACCAAAGGCTCCCACCGGCATGCCGCCTCCAATGATTTTGCCCAGTGTGGTGAGGTCGGGCTTCACGCCATACAGCGCTTGCGCACCGCCCAGAGCGACACGGAATCCGGTCATCACTTCATCAAAAATCAATACGCTGCCGAACTGATCGCAGACCTCGCGTAGGCCTTGCAAGAAGCCAGGCTTCGGCGGAATCAAATTCATATTGCCGGCGACAGGCTCAACGATGATGCACGCGACTTTGTCGCCATGCTCGCGGAAATAATCACGCACGGCATTGAGGTCGTTGTAAGGCAGAGTAATAGTGTGTTGCGCAATGCTGGCGGGCACGCCGGCAGAGCTGGGCACGCCCAAGGTCAGTGCGCCGGAGCCGGCTTTTACTAGCAGTGAGTCGGAGTGGCCGTGGTAGCAGCCTTCAAATTTCACCAGCACATCACGGCCAGTAAAGCCACGTGCTAGGCGGATGGCGCTCATGGTGGCCTCGGTGCCGGAGCTGACCATACGCACTAAATCCATCGATGGCATGAGCTCGCAGACGATATCTGCCATTTCCACTTCAACTTCCGTTGGTGCACCAAACGACAAGCCCAGTGTTGCCGCTTCTTGAACTTCGCGAATCACATCAGGATGGGCATGACCCAAAATCGCTGGGCCCCATGAGCAGATGTAGTCGATATAGCAATTGTCATCGGCGTCAAAAAGGTAGGCACCTTGAGCACGAGAGAAAAATACTGGATTGCCGCCGACGCCACGAAAGGCGCGCACGGGCGAATTTACGCCACCGGGAATGTGTTTGCAGGCGGCGGCAAAAAGCGCTTCGGATCGATTGCTGCTCATTAGGTGTAAATCTCCTGGGTCAGGCGCTGGCTGCGCTTGAGGGTGTCATCGCTGCGCCAGAGCTCGCTAATAATTGCGATGGCATCGGCGCCAGCATTGCGGATAGGCGCGATAGTATCGGCGCTAATGCCGCCAATCGCTACCAGCGGCAGGGAAAATTCTGCGCGGGCGGCGCGTAAAATATCGAGGCTGCAAAGTTGCGCCTGAGGCTTCGTGGGCGATGCGAACATGGCGCCAAAGGCTAGATAGTCTGCGCCGGCGGCGACAGCATTTCGGGCCAGACTTAAATCATTGTGGCAAGTAACGCCGATAATGACGGCTCGCCCCAATACCGCGCGTGCATGCACTACCTGTCCATCGCTTTGGCCAAGATGAACACCATCGGCGGCAGTGGCTTGAGCTAGCGCAATATCATCGTTGACGATAAAGACGGCACCGAATTCGCGGCATAGCGCGGCTAAAGCAGAAGCTTCACGCAAGCGCTTAGTCTGATCTGAGCTCTTGTCGCGATATTGCAGCACACGAACGCCGCCGATTAGCGCTAAACGCGCCTTCGTCAGCAGCTCATCGCCAAGGCTGGCATCGGTAATGGCATAGATGCCGTGAATGCGCATAGGCTTTTGCGTTAGAGCAGCCAAGCGGTTTGGAATGAATTGGCCAGTATTGCGAGGCCTGTCGGCGTGCAGCAGAGCTTGGCGCACAAAGCTTTCGGCTAATGGCACGGCGTCGCGCACAGAAAGCCCGCGTGCCATCGTCGCGCCTAATGTTGCCGCCAGTGTGCAGCCCGAGCCGTGAAACTCACCATTGAGCCGAGCTTGTGATGTTTCTAGTGTCAGCTCACCATTAATATAAAGTCGATTGACTAGCTGATTGCCGGGCTCGTGACCGCCAGTTACCCAAATAGCCGATGCGCCAGCTTGGCTTAATATGCGGATCGCCTCGGCATCATCTTCACAGGCAGCGAGGCGGCGTAGCTCTAATGTATTCGGCGTGATCACCGCTGTTTGTGGCAGCACGGCGACCAATGCGGCGCGTAAATCATCGTGCGCTAAATTGCCGCCAGCGTTGGCCGAAAGCACAGGGTCGAGCACGACAGGAATATGCGGATGTTTAGCCAGCAGTGCGAAAATCGCCTCAACCACGGTGCGCGAGCCCAGCATGCCAATTTTGACCGACACCACATTCAGGTCGGCCAATACCGCTTCAGCTTGAGCAATGAGCAGTTTGGTATCGACTAATGAAAAGTCATAAACACTTTGGCTGTCTTGAACGGTGAGTGCTGTACACACCACGGCCGCATGGCCACCAAGGCCAGCAATCGCTTCAATGTCTGCTTGCAAGCCAGCACCGCCGGAAGGGTCTAGGCCAGAAAAGCATAAAGTCACTGGGCGCATGGAGTTCATATGGGCTTCACCACCACTAAGATCACAATGATGACCAAGGCCAGCACCGGCAACTCATTGAAAATACGAAAATAGCGACTACTGTGCTGGCTACGCCGCTCCGCCAAAGCAATGCGCAAGCGGTTGCAATAGAAGTGATAGACCAAGAGCAGGAGCACCAACGCCAACTTAGCGTGCAGCCAGGCTTGATGGCCATATGCCGGCCATACCAACACCAAAAGCCAGAGGCCGAGCACGACAGTGGCAATCATCGAGGGCATCATAATGCCGTTGTATAGGCGCCGTGCCATGACGACGAAGCGCTCATGGCTGATCTCGTCCTGACTTTCGCAGTGATAAACAAACAGTCGCGGCAAATAAAATAGGCCAGCAAACCAGCACACCACAGCGATGATATGAAAGGCTTTAATCCACAACATGAGTGTCTCCTAGCAAGGTCCGCAGTCTGCCAATAATGGCGGCACTAGGCTAGTTGGCAAGAAAAAACACTAGGAATGTTTGCCCTATGGCTGTGGTTTCCCGATAATCCTTGGCCTGTCTGAAGTTTTTCAAGCCAGCAAGTGAGGAGCAACCGTGATTAAGGTCGGAATTGTAGGTGGCACGGGTTATACCGGTGTCGAATTGCTGCGCTTATTAGCGCTGCATCCTGAAGTTGAACTGACGGCGATTACGTCGCGTGGCGAAGCAGGTCAGGCCGTCTCGGCGCTTTATCCGAACTTGCGTGGCTATGTCGACATCGCCTTCTCTGAGCCATCCACGGCTGTTTTATCTGCATGCGACGTGGTGTTTTTTGCCACGCCCAATGGCATTGCCATGAAGCAAGTGCCTGAATTATTGGCCGCTGGCGTGCGTGTCATCGACTTGGCCGCCGATTTCCGCATTAAAGATCCTGTGGAATGGGCAAAATGGTATGGCATGGAACATAGCTGCCCGCACTTACTCACTGAGGCCGTCTACGGTCTTCCTGAAGTCAATCGCGAAGCTATCAAAGAGGCGCGCTTGGTCGCGAACCCCGGCTGCTATCCAACATCAGTGCAGCTGGGTTTTCTGCCTTTGATTAAAGCTGGCGTCATTGCTACTGATGCGCTCGTGGCTGATGTAAAATCAGGCACTTCCGGCGCTGGCCGTAAAGCTGAGATTGGCACACTGATGGCCGAGGCCGGAGAAAGCTTCAAAGCTTATGGAGTCGCTGGTCATCGTCATTTGCCCGAAATTAAGCAGGGCTTGGCGCTAGCGCATGGTGCGCCAGTTGGCCTGACCTTTGTGCCACATTTATTGCCAATGATTCGCGGCATTCATTCCACGCTATATGCGCGCTTGATTAAGCCTGTTGACGATTTACAGGCACTATTTGAAGCCGCTTATGCGAATGAGCCTTTTGTCGACGTCATGCCAGCCGGTAGCCTGCCAGAAACCCGTAGCGTCCGTGGCGCCAACACTTGTCGTTTGGCAGTTTATCAACCTCAGGGTGGTGATACTGTCGTCATTCTTTCGGTCATCGATAACCTAGTTAAAGGTGCCGCCGGCCAAGCCGTACAAAACATGAATTTAATGTTTGGCATTGATGAGCGTATGGGTCTAGCGCACATCGGTCTCTTACCCTGATGGCTAAGCGAGATGCCATTCGGCGCTATATGCCAACAGCACGCGGGCCAGTCGTTGGGTTTTTTTCTAGTGCTTGGGGCATGTTCACTATTGCTATTGTGGCGGCAGCCGTGGGTTTTTTAGCGAGCCAGTTATTGAACCAATCTTTAGGTGCTGATCATGAAAGTAGTTTGCAGAAGCTGCGCGCTAGCTACGAAAAGCGCCTGTCTAATGAGCGCGAACGCGTCGCTGTAAAGGCTAAAGAGTACGATATTATCGATGCCGCTTCGCAGCGCTTACAGGAAGATAACCAAGAGCTGCTGGCCGGTATGTCAGCGCTGGAGAGTCGCGTTACGTTCTATAAGCGCATGGCATCGCAGAAGGCTGCTAATGTGCCGCTGGCCATTGAGCTTTTTGAGCTGCTACCGACCAAAGATCCGAGGGTTGTGCGTTACCGCTTGCTGATCGTGCGCAGCAATACATCCGGCAACGCGGCTGAAGGGCGTGTTAAGGTAAAGGCCAGTGGTGGCGGACGTCAAATTGAGCTGCCTGTCGATCAGCCGCGATTTACACTGCGTTATTATCAGCAATTTAGTGGCGAATGGCAGCTACCTAGTGGCTTTAATCCGGAGCGTGTAGACGTGCAAGTTCGCAGTGGCGCTAATAGTTTAGATCGGCGCTACAAGTGGGAAATCAAGACTCGTTAAGGTGTGATCTATGTTTAAGAAAAGTAAAAATGATCCAGCTGCCTATAAAGACCATAGCTTTATTAGCAGCCAATCAACCATCCAGGGAAATATTAGCTTTGTTGGTGGCCTTCATGTAGAAGGGCGCATAGAAGGTAATATTGACTCTAAAGAAGGTTGCTTAATGGTTCATGGTCACGTCGCAGGTGACATTGATGTGCCTAATGCCATTATTAGCGGTACGGTACATGGCAATATTACTTGCTCAGGTCATCTTGAGTTGGCTAAAGGCGCCCGTGTCCATGGCGTAGTCACGTATCAGAATATGGAAATGCAATTGGGTGCAGAGGTGGTCGGCCGCCTTTGTGTGCTATCTGCTGAGCAGCTCTCGCCGAAAAATGCATCATCTAAGACTGAGTCAAAAGCTGATGCTGAGCAGGCTCGCCCAGTGACGAATGTTCGCGCGGTATAATGCACTGCTTGTAACAGGCTTTTTTTGCACTATCTAGGTGAAAGTCATGAGTGAACAAACTGCCGCTTTAGTGCTTTCTGACAAAGCAGCTGACAAGGTACGTAAATTGCGTGAGGGTGAAAATAACCCAGCGTTGCGACTTCGCGTGTACATCACGGGTGGTGGTTGCGCGGGCTTCTCTTACGGCTTCACATTCGATGATGAAGTAAAAGATGGCGACTCAAGCTTTACCAATGGCGATGTTGAAATGCTCGTCGACCCCATGAGCTTTCAATATCTTGTGGGCTCAGAAGTTGACTATGTCGAAGGCTTGAATGGTTCGCAATTCGTCATCCACAACCCTAACGCGCAGTCCACTTGCGGCTGCGGCTCGTCATTTTCAATCTAACGATAGCTCCAGCCTAGCGCCTATCTAGGCTGGAAAATATCCGCCCAGCACGCGGGCGCCTTGTGCGCCAGTTACCTCTGGCACGTTACCGCTTAAGCCTTGAATAAAACGCATCGCCAACCACGCAAAAGCCATCGCTTCAATAGCTTGCGTTGGATAGCCATAAGCCTCGCTGCGTTTGCACTGCCAGCCTGTAAGCTTCGCCGCAATAGCTTGGCAAAGTGCAGTATTGTTGGCTCCGCCGCCGCATAAAATGAGCTCTCCGCTTGGCGCTTCCCGTAAAATAGCATCTGCAACAGTCGTCGCTGTTAGGGCGAGTAGGGTCGCTTGCACATCTTCGGGTTTAATATCTGTGGCTACCAACGCCAGTTGCTGCTCTAGCCAGCTCATGCCAAAGCTCTCGCGGCCTGTACTTTTTGGAGCTGGTGCCGAGAAGTAGGGCATTGTTAATAGCGTATCTAGCAGTTCTTGATGACAAGTACCGCTAGCGGCCCAGCGCCCATCCTCATCGTAAGCCTTGCCGGTGTGGCGAAGACACCAGCCATCGAGCAGCATGCTGGCGGGCCCTGTGTCGTAACCGCGCACACCTAGGCCTGGCTGCATGACACTTATATTGGCTATGCCGCCTAAGTTAAGCGCCACCACGCAACGTTCGTTTCGGGCAAAAATGGCGTGATGAAATGCTGGCACTAAAGGCGCGCCTTGGCCACCCGCTGCCATATCGCGCTGCCTAAATTGCGCCACTACAGATATGCCGCTTAATTCTGCTAATAAGCTAGGGTCGCCAATTTGTAAGGTGTATGGATGGTCGCCGTGAGGGCGATGGCGCAGTGTTTGGCCGTGGCTGCCAATGGCACGCACATCGCTAGGTTTTAGTTGATGATCCGAAAGCAACGCATTAATCAGCGCGGCTGCTCGCTCTGACCACCATTGCCCTGCACGGCCGCTGCGATCAATTTCATCTGCGCATCCTGCAGCTAATGCAAGCAACTCTTGGCGCTCATCGGATCGCCAGATATGGCTTTTCTCGCCAATGAGCCGTGGTGCTCGCTCATTGCTGAAGTCCACCAAAACGGCATCAAGAGCATCGACACTAGTTCCAGACATCAACCCAATAAACAGTGCAGGCACGGTGCCTCCAAAACAATAGACAATGCGATGAACTCTAGCAGGCTTGGGGTGGCGGCGGCGCAGCAGAGTGCTAAACTCTGAGTATTGGTTTTTATGACCGCCATGACAA